>JADZFZ010001082.1 GCA_020854145.1 Deltaproteobacteria bacterium
ATCCACGCCCTCGGCTCGCAGCGGCGCACGCTGTCGGCCTTGGCGTGCGCGAGGGCGAGCGCGAGATCCTCCGCGGAGCCCCCGCCTGCGTCGCGCCATCGCTCTTCGAACGCGCGCTCGTCCACGTCGTGGGGCACCGCGGAGTACGCGACGCCGAGGCGGTCGAGCAGCTCGCGGCGATAGCGTGAGGTGGAGGCGAGCACGAGCCGGGGCGACATGATCTCCCCAGGTTATCGCGTGCCCGCCGCGTCGGCCGGCTGCCGGCGCGGCCAGGCGTCCGGTCGCGCCACGTGCCCCCCATGCGCCGACGGCTGGACGGCGTGCGTCAGCGGCCGGCCCGCGCGCGCGTGCGACGTCTGGCACGCGCGAAGGCGACGAGACCGAGGACGGCGGCGCCGAGCACGGGCTCGCCACCGCGCGGATCTCGCCCGTCGCGCGCGCCGGCCGCGACGCAGCCGCAGCCGCCTTGCACGCCGCTCGCCCCCGTCACGCTCGCGCCTGCTTCGCCGCGCCCGCCCGAATCCGTCGTGCCGCCGGATGACCCGTCGCGCCCGAAGTCGGCGTCGGAGCGGCTCGCGTCGGGCGACGACGGTGGGGGCGGGCTGCTTGCGTCCATCGCGGCGCCCGCGTCGCGCGGTGGAGGCGGCGGAGGCGAGCCGCCGTCGGCCGGTGGAGGCGGAGGTGCAGTGCCGTCGCGGGTGAGGCGAATCGCGTCGAAGGCGATGCGCACGTGGTCGCCGATCGGCTCGCCGGTATTGTCGTCGAGCCGGACCGACTGGTCGCCCCCCGTCGCGAATCGAAAAGTGCCAATCACGTTCCATCCGTCGGTCGACGATTGATCGACGACGCGGGAGTCTTCCGAGCCGGCGTGCGTGACGCGGTAACGAGCGCGCCGGCTCTGCGCGAACCCCGCTGCCGTGAATGCTTCGACGAGGTAATCGCCTCCTTCGTCGAATGCGAGGGACCAGATTCCGTGATTGTCGGGAGACGCGTCGCTCGTCGCCTCGGTCCAGACGAGCGAATCGTCCCAACCGGCGGCGCTCTCGGAGTGCCAATAGGCCGCGGTCCCGAATCGCCGGAAGCACCGGTCGCGCTCGTCCACGATTCGCCCCTCCGCGGGCACGGGCTCGCACGTCGGAACGGGGCCACCTCCCGAGTTGGTCGAGGTGATCACGTCGCCGCGCGAGAGGTCCTCCGCGCCGTCCATCGGCTCGGGGACGACGGCGCGTCCGGCGTACGATCCGCCCGTGCCGCTGCCGCCGATCATGCTGTCCTGGTGCAGCGCCCAGTGCAAATGCGGCGCGGAGAACGACGAGCAGCTCAATGCCCCCTGGCACGACCGGCCGAGCTCGCCGATTGCCTGACCCGCCTCGACGACGGCGCCTTCGGTGATTGCCGGATCGATCGCGTTCAGATGGCAATAGATCGTGAAATACACGCGCCCGTCGCCGAGGTCGTCGTGGCGGAGAATCACGCGTTGCCCGTAATTGGCCCAACCTTCGGTCGCCCATCCCGCGACCTCGACGGTGCCTCGGAGCGGCGCGAGAATCGGCAATCCGAGACCGCCGTCCGCCTCGTCGGCATAATCGAGGTCGAGCGCGTAGTAGTCGTTCGCGCAGCAAGTCCGCGTCGTGCCGTCGTGCAGGCTCGACCCGCCCGATGGGCTGTACGCCGAGAGGACGCGCACGTTGGAGCCCGCCGGGAAAGGCAGCACCAGCGCGACGCCGGGCGGCAGCCCGACCGCTCCTCCCATCGGAGGAGTCAGCGCACGCGCGCCGTGGATGCCTGCGAGCCCGGTCGCCGCGAGGATTGCCGAGCCGACCCAGAACCACTGCGATGGACGCACGAGACAACGGTACTCCCCTCGTCCGGCGGGTGCCCAGCGTCGAGCGACGGACGTGAATCTGCGCGCCATTCGACGATTCCCGGAAGTCGTCGATCAGAAACCGGGTGCGACGATGGGTGACTCGGGCCCGACGGCACCGGCGCGTCTGGGCGTGCCGCGTTGCACCGGGGACTCGGGGCCGACGGCGCCGCGGGGTGCGCCGACCGGCGACTCCGGCCCCACTGCGCCCGGCGATGCCACGGTCGGCCGAGATCGGATGCCCGTGCCGCCGCTCCGCTCGCCGATGCCTCCGCTTCGTCCGCCCCCGCCCCCGCCGCCGAGGGCCTGACGAAGGAGCGCGTCCACGTCGGTCGCGCCCCCGCCGCCGCTCGATCCCGTCCGCGTCGAAGCGCGGCGGCCGCGTGCGCGCGTCGTGGACGCATCCGGGTCGTCGTCGGTCGCGCCGCCGCTTGGCGGGGCCGAAGGCTCCGCCACGACGGATGGCGGAGCCGGGTCCGGCGCAGGCGGCGTGGGCGCCGGTGCAGGCGGAGGCTGGGTCGTGGGCGTCGGCGGCTGGGCGGGCAACGCAGGGGCGAGCGGTGCCGGAGCCGCGACGCTCGTCGGTGCCGGCGGTGCCTCGCGCGCGGGCTCGCTCTGCCACGTCGTGACGGGCGGAGGAAGCGGCGTCTCGTCGCTGCGACTGCACGAGGACGGCGCGGCCCCGGCGAGCGCGGCCGCGAGAGCCCATCGGAGCCACGGTCGGTGCCCGCCTCGAGGCCTGGCGACGGGCACGCCATCCTTCGTCTCGCGCCGCATGCCGGGATCGTCCCAGCGACCCGTCTCGAGGTCAACGCGTCGCCGCGCCGGCAGCGTGCTGACGACGGGCGCGGTCTCGTGCTCCAATGCGCGCCGTGAAAACAGACTCTCGAACCCGACGCGCACGCGCCCCTCACGCCGTTTCTCTCCTCATTCGGGGAGAGGGAGCCTGGGCCCGAGCTCTCTGGGTGATGTCGCTGGCTGCAGCGCTCCTCCTTCCCGCGTGCGAGGACGAGTGGGGCCCCGAGCGGCCGGCCGGCGCGAGCACGTCGGGTGGCGAGGAGGAAGAAGAGGCGCAGCAGTCGGCCGAGCACATGGCGATGCGCGTCGTGCTCGACCAGCAGGTCGAGGCCGTCCGGCGCGGCGATGGCGAGCGCTTCGCCGCGCCCTTCGTCTCCGACGTCTTCGTGTTCGGGCCCTTCGCCGCACACACGCTCACGGACCGCGCAGCGCTGGCCGCGGCGATCACCGAGACGTTCAGCCAGTACCTCGATCCCGATCGACCCGCGAGCATCCGGCGCCAAGGGGTGCGCCTCGGGATCACCGAGAGCCGCCGGGCGGGCTGGGCGTTCGACACGGTCTCCGTGGTCGCGCGTGGCGTCGAGACCAACTTCGCCGTCTCGACGCTCTTCGTGCGCGAGGGCTCCGCCTGGAAGATCGCCACGCAGGTCTGGGCGCCTCCCGTGGAGGACGACATGGCCCAAGAGCTCGCCTCCGCGGACCAGTGGCCCGCGCCCGCGCCCGTGCAGGAGGACGTCGGCGAGGGCACCGCGTCGATCCGCGCCCACGCCCGAGCGTTCGTCGATGGCCGCGAGACCTGGCCGAGCGGCGAGCGAACCGACTCGATGATGGTCGGCACGTCGGGCACGCTCGTTCGTGGCGACGCAGCGATCGGCGAGGAGATCGCGCGGCTGCGGCGCGGCGGGACGCGCATCGGGGCGGCGGGAGGTGTCATCACGCGCCGCGTCGGCGACGGCAGCGCCGGTTACGCCGCCTGGATCGGGACGCTCACGCTGCCGCGGCGACCCGCTCCGATCCGCATGCCGGTGCGCAGCCTCGAGCTCTACGTGCGCGACGGCTCCGGCTATCGCGTCGTGCTGCGACATCTGTCCCTCGGCGCGCCCGGCTTCCGTCCGAACGCGCCATCGACCGCACCGTCGGCGCCCGCGCCGTCCCCCGACGCGA
>JADZFZ010001083.1 GCA_020854145.1 Deltaproteobacteria bacterium
CGGTGCTACGAAGGCGCCGCATGAGAGCGAGGCTCGCGGTCGAGGGTGACGCCGCACGGTGGAACGGCTTCGTGGATCGCGAGCCGTCGGCGTGCCTCTATCACCGCTGGGAGTGGGGCGACGTGTTCGCCCGCGTGTACGCGCGCTCGCCGGTTCGTCTGCTCTGCGAGGACGACGACGGAGCCGTCGCAGGCGTGCTCCCGCTCGTCTCGATGTGGAACCCGATCTCGGGCCGCGCGCTGGTCTCGATGCCCTACTTCGGGCACGCGGGCGTCGCGTCGTCGAGCCCCGACGCGGCACGTGCGCTCGTCGCAGAGGCCGCGACCTACGCGCAACGTCATCTCTACGCGAGCGTCGAGCTGCGCCAGTGGCACGACGTGGCGCTGCCGTCGGTCCCGTCGCGCGACGACAAGGTGCTGATGATCCTCGACCTGCCGTCGACCGAAGACGCGCTCTCCAAGGCGCTCGGCTCCAAGCTCCGCTCCCAGATCAACAGGCCGCGAAAAGAAGGCATGACGACGCGCGTGGGAGGCGTCGAGCTCGTCTCGGATTTCCACGCCGTCTACGCCGAGAACATGCGCGACCTCGGCAGCCCGTGTCACGCACGCGCACTGTTCGCGCGGGCGCTCGAGGCATTCCATCCGCACGGCTTCGTCGTCACGGTCGAGCACGAAGGACACACCGTCGCGGCGGGCATCGTCTTCGGGCATCGCGACACGCTGGAGATCCCGTGCGCGTCGTCGCTTCGATCGGCCAACAAGCTCTCTCCCAACATGCTTCTCTATTGGGAGATCCTGCGTACCGCGGTGAATCGCGGATATCGGCGATTCGACTTCGGGCGAAGCAGCCGTGACGCAGGGACCTACAAGTTCAAAGCCCAATGGGGCGCGAAAGAGCGACCGCTGCGGTATCTCTATCTGCTTCGCACGGGAGTCGAGCCGCCGCGAATCTCGGCCGCGAATCCTCGGCTCGCGAAGATTGCCGAGCGCTGGTCGACATTGCCCCTCGGCGTGACCAATCGCCTCGGCCCGGTGCTCGCGAGCCTCCTGCCCTGATCTCAGGCGCCGGGATAACCCGGGTAACCGCCTGGGGGGTAACCGCCTGGGGGTCCCTGAGCCACCATGGGCTGCGGCGGCGGCGCGACGAGGGACTCTCGCCGTCTCTCCTCTTCGAGGCGTCGCTCCTCCTCTTGCTCGGCCTCGACGCGTTTGGTCGTCTGGTCGGCCACGTTGTCGGCGACGCCGCAGCAGCACATCAGGATGAAGAAGGTCTCGTGGTATTGGCAGGAGAGGAACATCCCCGACAATGCGAATGGGATGTAGCCGCAACGTACCGCGATGACGTGGTACCAGAGCTCGGTGCGGCGCTGGCCGACCTTCACGAGCTTCTTCTCGGCGCGGGAGGCGTAGTAGTAGGCCGCCATCATCACGAGCGCCCACACGACGGCGCCGGGATAACCGGCTTCGCCGAGCATCCCGTAGATGTGGCTGTGAGGCGCGGTCGCGGCCGGGCACCCCTGGATCTCGTAACGTTTGATTCGCGACGCCCAGGCTCCGGGGCCGATCCCGAACGTGTGCTGCTTCGCCATGATCGCGCCGGCGCGCCAGGCGCAGATACGACCCATCGCCGACGGGTCGGCGGTCGCCGCCGTCTTGACGCCGAAGATGCGCTCGTAGAACGACGGCGGCAGCTGGGCCGCGAACGCGAGGCCTCCCGCGACGCTCATCGCGACGAACCATCGCTTGTGGTGCAGGCGTGCGAGCGCGTAGCACATGGCGAGGATCAGCCCGAGCGCGCCGCCGCGGGAGCCGGACATCATCGCCAGGATCGCGCTCATCCCGCCCATGCCGAGATACGTGAGCCGATAGAGCCAGCGATTCTCGCCGAGCGCGATCGGGACCAGCATCGCGCAGGCGATGCCGAGGTTCATCGCGAAGTCGTTGCGGTCGCTGATGTCGCCGCCGGGACCGAGGATCTCGGCGTGGTCGAAGCGCGCGTAGCCGTCGAGGACGACCTGATTGACGAACCCGGTCACGCCGGTCATGCCGAGCGAGATGGCGAATGCCCGGACGTAGAACTGCCAGCGATCGGGATCACACGCGACGAAGCAGAACACGTAGAACGTGATGGCCTTCTGGACGATCGCCTGCAGCGTGATCTGATTGGCAATCGTGTTCTGACCGAGAAGACACGCGATGCAGAGGATGACGATGTTGAGCGTCATCAGCGGCATCAGCTTCGTGACTCGTGGCGGCATCTGCCGGGCGTGCAGCACCCACGACAGCAGCATCACGCCGAGCATCCCGAGGTTCCACGGAGGGCCCGTGAGGTAGCCGTCGCCCGAAGGGCCGCCGCGGTCGCCGAACGGGAACTCGTGCGGACGGAAGGTGGCCTGCCAGATGTAGATGGCCGTGGCCCAACGCGCGTCGCGCAGCCCCTGCACCACGAGGATCAGGAACAGCAGGAACGCTACGGCCTTCATCGACCGGGCTTGAACCGGACCGGAGTCGCGTCCGACCAGGTGCGCGGGGCGTCGCCCACGTGCATGGCGACGATGGTCATGTCGTCGCCTTGCGCGCCTGCAGCCACGTGACGATCGACGTCCTGCAGGATCGAGCGAACCACGTCGCGTGGTCCGCCGTCGGTGTTGGCGACGATGTTGGCCAGCTTCTCGAGACCGTACTCGGTGCCGATCGGGTCGCGCGCCTCGAGGATGCCGTCGGTCGTGAGCACGAGCAGATCGCCGTTGGTCAGCTCGAGCTCGGCTTCGCCCACGTCGAGCTCGGGCAGCACGCCGACCGGGGCGATGCGGGCGGCCTCGAACTCGACGGGGAACACGCGCCCGTCGCGTCGCAGCAACGGCGTGGTGTGCCCGGCGTTCGCGAAGAGCAGGACCTTTCGCGACAGGTCGTAGACCGCGTAGATGAGCGTCGCGAACATGCCGTCCTCGCCCATCGACGCGAGGCCACGGTTGACGCGACCGAGCAGACGACCGGGCGTGCGCTCGTACGCCGCGAGCGATCGGAGCTCGCTCGAGAGACGCGCCATGTAGAGCGCTCCGCTCATCGCCTTGCCCGCGACGTCGCCGATGACGATCGCGAGGTGCCCGGGATCGAGCCAGATGAAGTCGTAGAAGTCGCCGCCGATGTCGAACGCCGGCTCGTAGTGCACCGCGAAGACGAGCCCCGGCACGCGCGGCGGCTCGGCCGGCAGCAGCGATCGCTGGATCTGTCGCGCGAGACGCAGGTCGGTCTCGAGACGCTCCTTCAGCAGGATCTGCTGGTGCATGCGCGCGGTGGAGATCGCGAGGCCCGCTTGGGCCGCGATGGTCGTCAGGAGGTCGACGTCCTCCTGGCGGAACGCGACGCCGGTGCGATCGGCCTCCACGTAGACGAGCCCGAACCGCGTGCCGCGTGCCGCGATGGGCGCGCCCATCCGCGAGCCGGTCACGCGCGGGGTCTTGCCGGGAGACGACGGCGGGTTGGCGCGCAGATCCGTCCCGCTCTCGCGCAGGAGCACGCCGCGGCCGCCCTGGACGACGTGGCTGATGAGGGTGCCCGGCACCTCCATGTCGCCGCCGTACTCCTCTTCGTGCGAGCGGCGGAGCTGACACTGGACGCGCAGCTGCTGCGTGCGCTCGTCGTGCACGAGGATGCTGACCGAGTCGGCCTGCGGAAAGATCTCGAGGAGCTGGGCCACGAACGCTTCGAGCAGCGCGTTCGGCTCCGTGGTGTTCGCCGCGCTCTCGAGGATCGCCGTGATGGCCTGCAGCTTCCGGCGCATGCGGAAGAGCTCGCGCTCCACCTCGAACGGAGAACGCGTCGGCCCTGCGCTCGGGACGGCGTCGAGGTCGACGCTCGAGACGAAGATCTGCGTGTTGTTGAGGTCGACCAGGCTCACGCGCGTGTCGCCGACGTGCGCGATCGGGCCCGCTTCCTCGGGGATGTTCACGCGGAGGATCGCGCGGGCGATGCCGATCTCGTCCTGGTGCCGGAGTCGAACGGACTGGACGCGACGCCCGTTGACGTAGGTGCCGTTGTTGGAGCCGAGATCCTCGAGGTACCAGGCGTTGCCCTTCTTGCGGATGCGCGCGTGCTGACGCGACACGTGCATGTCGGGCACGTAGACCTGGCTGCCTGCTCCACGACCGAGGATGCAGTCGTCCTCGGCGAGCGGGAACTCGCGCCCGGGCTCCGGACCCTCGACGAAGATGAGCGATGCCATTCGGGATTGCGGGGCTAGCGCTGGCCCCCCTCAGGGGTTCGCGGGGGGGTGAGCAGCATAGGGGCCGGAGCTAGGGCTCAGAAGCCCTTGGTCGCCTCCTCGACGGTGGGGAACACGGGCAGGGCGCGATCGAGCCGAAGCAGGTTGAAGATGCTCTTGGGCTGGCCGCCGAGCGCGGCGATGCGCACGTCGCCTCCGACCGCACGCAGCCGCTTGAAGAGCGACACGATGACCGCCACGCCGGAGCTGTCGAGGAGCTCGATGCCGCTCGCGTCGAGGATGACCTTCTTCACGTCACGCTCGACGAACTTGTCGATCTCGGGGCGAACCTCGGGAACGGTGAGGCAGTCGAGCTTGCCGTCGACCTTGAGGATGGAGATGTCACCTGAGTGCGAGACGTTGTAGCGGAGCATGGATCTCCCCTAGCGGGCGCCGTTGCCCGTGGGCTGGTTGAATCGCTTGATCATGGTCAGACAGTTGCGGTCGCCGTGGCTCGATGCGGCGACGTAGCAGACGTCGTCCATCACGGCGCGCATGAGATAGACGCCCATGCCCCCCTCGGGCAGGTCGTCGATGGCGAGGGCATCTCCTCCTGCGAACGCGGGAGGCTGGATGTCCTCGAGACGAAACGGACGACCGGAGTCGAGCAGCTTGATGACGAGCGAGCCTTCGTCGACGGCGAGCTCGAGGTGGACCTGGCCCGCGAGACCGTCGTAGGCGTGGATGACGACGTTGTTGAACGCTTCGTTGAAGGCGGTGAGCACGTCGGCGTCGAGCCCTTCGATCCCGTGCTCGCGCGCCAACGTCTGACACAGCCCTGCGACGACACCTCCGAGAAGATCTCGCGACGCGATGGTGCTGGGTACCTCGGCCGTCAGCATGAGGGCCATGAGCGTCGCGACAGTAGCAGCGAA
>JADZFZ010001084.1 GCA_020854145.1 Deltaproteobacteria bacterium
GCCCAGATCTCGACGGCGTAGTCGCCGGCTTCGACGAGCTCGAGGTACCAGCGCGCCCAGTTGCTCGGGGCGTCGCTGCTGAACGCGTTGGTCCACCGGAGCGAGCCGCCGTGGCCCACCGCTTCCGAGCGCCAGTAGGTCGAGGGTCCGTGCAGATAGGTGCAGCCCGAGGTCTCTTCGATCTCGCCGCCGTCCGCGCCGAGCGCAGGGCACGCGCCGGGAGCCGGCGGCTCGGGACGCCCGCACGGTCCGCCTCCGGGCCCGCCGCCCCACCATTCCCAGTGCCACGGCTCCGACGGCACCGTGCGCGAGAAGCCGTAGTCTCCTCCGTGCGCCTCGAGCCACGAGAGCACGCCGCCGCTCGACGTGTTCAGATCGAGCGCGTGGCCGCTCTGGTGATTGCTGTGCCCCGGACGCGCGGCGAGGTTGCAGCCGTTGCAGTTGCAGTTGACGTAGCAGGCGTAGAGGTACTCCTGCTCCGCCATCGTGCGAAAGCCGCTGACGATGCGGATCTCGACCCCGTCGCGCGACGCGGCCTCGGCCATCACCATGTAGGCGTTGGCGGTGTCGACCTCGACGGGCTTGCCGTCGATCGTCACGACGTCGATCGAGAAGGAGTCGCCGCTCCGATAACCCGTGTCGCTCCGCTCCTCGCAGCTGACGCTGCTGAGCGGCTCGAGGGCGCGTCCGATCGCGGGTGCCTGGCCGTCACCGTCGCATCGATGCTCGTCCTCGGGGACCGCACACGCGGGCCCGAGGAGGAGCGACGACACGACCACCCAGACCAACCAGACGCGCGACGCGGGCACTCGAGACCTCCGCGCAGGGCAACAGCAGCCCGCGTGCCGGCGACGAGCGACGACGGATCCGCGTGCTGGCAGGGCGCGCGGCGGGAGCCGGCGCGGCGCGATCGTGCTCTCGACTACACAGGTAGCGCGGCGCGGTTCAACGCGGCGGTGAGCTCCTCGAGCACGATCGGCTTCGACAAGAAGTTGTTCATCCCCGCGTCGAGGCACCGCTGGCGGTCTTCTTCCATCGCGCTCGCCGTCAACGCCACGATGTACGGCTGCACGTCGGCGGGCAGCTCCGAACGGATCCGCCGGGTCGCTTCGATCCCGCCCATGCCGGGCATCTGCACGTCCATCAGCACGACGTCGTAGCGTCGTCGCGCGACGGCCTCGATCGCCTCGCGACCGTCGGAGACGACCTCGACCTGCAGACCGAGGCTCTCGAGCAACAGCGTCGCGACGCGCTGGTTGATGACGGAGTCTTCGACGAGCAGCACACGGAGGTCCGCGGGCGGCGCCACCGAGGGTGCACGCTCGGGCTCCGCTCTGACCGTCGTGTCCTCGGCCATCACGACGAAGAACGCGAACGTGGAGCCGACTCCCGGCTCGCTCTCGACGTCGATTCGGCCGCCCATCCGCTCGACCAACCATCGCGAGATGACCAAGCCGAGGCCGGTGCCGCCGTGCTGCTGGCCGCTCGCCGACGCGACCTGGGTGAAGGGACGGAAGAGCAGGTCGAGGTCCTCCGGTGCGATGCCGATGCCGGTATCGACGACGTCGACGCGAAGCTCGATCCTCGCGTCGTTTCGACGCGTCCACGCGAGCCTGACCACGATCTCGCCACGGCTCGTGAACTTCACTGCGTTGCCGACGAGGTTCAACAGGACCTGCCGCAATCGGCTCGCCGCACCCACCACGCGCGGAGGCGTGGAGCTCACCTCGACGGACAGGCGCACGCCGTGGTCGGCGGCCGCGTGCGCGAAGAGCTCGGCCACGTCGCGCACGCACCGGTCGGGCGCGAAGGGGACGCTCTCGAGCTCGAGCTTGCCTGCCTCGATCTTCGAGAGATCCAGCACATCGTTCAGGATCGTGAGGAGCCCGCGGCCGCTCTTGCGGATGGTCTCGACGTACGAGAGCTGCACGGGAGCCAGGTCGCTCTGCGCCAGCACGTCCGCCATGCCCAGCACACCGTTGAGGGGGGTACGGATCTCGTGGCTCATGTTCGCCAGGAACTCCGTCTTGGCCTCGGAGGCCCGACGCGCGCGTTCCTCGGAGCGGAGCAGCTGCGTGTTGGCGACCTCGAGCTCGCGTGTGCGGGCCTCCACGCGTCGCTCGAGGTTGTCGCGCAGCGCTTCCAGCTCGCGGCCGGTGCGCGCGTGCCGGAGTGCGTTGGCCACCATCATGGAGCCCAGGACGGCCATGAACCCCACGGGCGCGATCGATCGATGGGGCAGGCCGGCCAACGTCCAGATCACCTCGAACGCCGCGACGCCGAGGAAGACCGCGAAACCCCAGACGACGACGCGCGCGTCTTCGTGGCCTCGATACGCTTCGCGCCCGACGCAGAGGCTCGCCGTCGCGGCGGTCGCGAGGATCGCCAAGAAGCTGGTCGAGCGCCACGCGGCGAGCGCGTCGGCATCGACGACGAGCAGCGAGGCGCCGAGCGCGACGAGCAGGCCCACGAGCGCACGCTCCACGATGGACATCCGCCGTCCGATCAGGGCGGGACAGAACCGGATGATCATCATCGCCATCAGGACGTGGCAGCCGAGCATGACGCGCCGCACGACGAGCGCGTCGGCGACCAGCTCGCCCTGCCACACCGCGTACGCGTAGAGGGCGACCGCTTCTGCGACCGCGAAGGCCGCGAGCCATGCGTGCTCGGCGCGTGTCGAGCTCCGGAAGGCCGCGAGCTGGTAGATGCCGGCGCCGAGGAGCAGCAACGCCCCCGCGACCGCGAGCGCCCACTCGGTGCGGTCGCGGATCGCGACGCTCCGGACGTGGCGCGCCACCGCTCCGGGTGCGCCGAGCACGGGTGGCAGGTCGAGGCCGTCGCGGAACCGGGGAGCTCCCGCGCCCGCGAAGCTCGGCAGCCACCAGACGCGGAGCGCGATGGCGACGCGGCCGTGCGCGTCGAGCGCCGCACGCGGGATCGGCAGCACCGCATACCCCGGCGCGACCACCTGGAGCGTCGGCGGCAACGAGCCCTTGCCGCCGATGCGCCGCCCCCCGGCGTAGGCTTCGATGCTGCACAGTCGCGTCGAGCCGATCGCGAGCACGAGATGGCCGCGCCGCAGGTGATCGGGCACCGCGACGGTGCGTCGATACCAGGCGGTGACCGCACTCGACGAGCGCGTGTGGGTCGTCACGGGGACGGCGCGCTGCTCCCAGGTCGCGTCCGCGAAGCCCGGAACGCGCCACCGTTCGTCGTCGCCGGTGCGGAACCGCCATGCGCCCGAGAGATCGACGAGGCCCGGGTCGTCGCCGCGTTCGTCGGCGTGCGCCGCGGACGGTAGGAGCGACGCGAGGGTGATCACCAGCGCGGTCGCGAAGTGGCCCCGACGAGCGGCGATCGCCCCCGTCGAGCCGACGCGATCACGCACCGAGCGCGCGTCCCACGGCCGCGCGGAGGCCGGCCAGCGCGCCGTCGATGCCGGCTTCGCGTCCGTCGAGCACGGCCTCCATGCGCGCCGCTCGCTCGGCCACCTCGAGCAGGCCGACCGACCCCGCCGAGCCTCTCAGCCGGTGCAGCAACCGTCGCGCTCGCTCGGCGCCTTCGGCCTCCGCCGACGGCGCGAGGGCGGCGTCGATCTCGCTCATGCGCGCGGGGAGGCTCGCGATCATGTCGGCGCGGATCTCGTCGATCGCGCGTGCGATCGCGAGCGCGCGGGCGGCGGCGACCGGGTCGTCGCGCGCGGGCGGCGCCGCTGCCGGCGCGCCGCGGTCAGCCATCTTGCTCACTCACGGCCCTCAGCCAGCCCGCGCGCGCCGCGACGTTCGCCAGCGCGTCGACCAGCATCGGCATCTCGACGGGCTTGGCGACGACCGTGTCGACACCGAGCAAGTCGAGCTCGTGGCGACGCCCCGTGCCGATCTTCCCGCTGACGATCACGACACGCGCCGCCATGCCGTGGGCGTGATCGCGGATACGCGCGAGCGTGTCGATGCCGTCGAGCCCCGGCATGTCGTAGTCGAGGACGATGAGGTCCGGTGCCTTCTCGGCGACGTCGCGCAGCGCGTGGCTTCCCGTCTTGACGGCTTTGGTGCGCACGTCGTGTCCGTAGAACGCGATCTGCGCGGCGCGCGTCGCGAACGACCGGAACTCGGGATCGTCGTCCACGACCAGGACGCGACGCGACACGGCCGGGCGAGGCACGACGTCGGTCGGCAGATCGGGCACCTGGATCCGGTGCACGCCCGACGGCATGTCGAGAGGGTCCTCCGACGGCGGCAGCGGAGGACGCGCCTGCTCGGCCGCGCGCGCGAGCGCCTGTCCGAGCTCGGCCGCGCTGCCGAAGCGATGGTGGGGGTGCTTGGCGAGCGCGCGCGAGAGCACGGCGTCGAAGGGCGCGAGCTCGCGAAGGAACGACGACGGCGCCGCCGGCAGCTCGGTGAGATGGCGCTTGAGCAGCTTGTACGGGTTCGGATCCTCGAACGGCGTGTGTCCGACCAACAGCTCGAACGCGGTGCACGCGAGGGCGTAGACGTCGGTGGCGGCCGAGATCGGACCGAACGTCGATCCGTCGACGAGCTCGGGCGCCATGTACTCCGGCGTCCCCACGACCTGCAGCGGTCCGGAGAGCGCCTTCTTCTCGGCGGGTTTGAGCGCGAGCCCGAAGTCGATCAGCACGGGACGCCCGGTTGCTTCCTCGACCACGACGTTGCGCGGCTTGATGTCGCGATGGACGACTCCGGCGCGGTGGATCGCGGCCGCGCCTTCGCAGATCTGGCGCAGGATCGAGACCGCGCGAAGGAGCGGGAGCCGTGCCCCGTGGCGGGTGTGCTCGTCGATGAGGTCCTGCAGGTTGCGGCCCTGCACGTGCTCCATCGCCAGGTAGTAGCCGTCCTCGTGCGGCCCGAACGAGTAGACCTGCGCGACGTGCTCGCTCCGCACCGACGCGTGGGCGACGGCTTCGCGACGGAAGCGGCGCAGCGCGAGCGCTTCCGCGACGTGCTCGGGTGCGATCATCTTCACGCAGACGGGGCGCTCGAGCCACACGTCGCGTCCGACGTACACGAGCCCGAAGCTGCCTCGGTCGAGCACGCGCTCGAGCTCGTAGCGGCCGTCCACCGCGGGGCAGACCGCCTCCATCTCCGGTACCGTCGGCGCTCCCGCGTCCGAGCGCGCGCCGGAGATCGGATCATGACTCCGGTTCGTCACGTCGATTACCTCTGCGGTCGATGGGTCGGGTCGCTCAGCTCGCGCGCCGTCAGCTCGCACGCTTCGAGGGTCGAGGCGATCAGCGCGTGGACGCGCTCGGGCGGCGCAGGTGAGGGACCGCGCGCCACCCGTTCGAGCTCGTGCGCGAGGCCGGACAGACGCGCCGCGCCGATGGTCAGCGCCGATCCCTTGATCGCGTGCGCGACTCGCGCGATCTCCTCTCGGTCGTCACGGGTGCCGGCGCTCCCCAGTCGCTCGCCCAGGTCGGTCAGCGAGCCGGCGCAGATCTGCACGAGCTCGTCGCGCGCCTGCTGCGTCCGCTGGAGCGCCAGGA
>JADZFZ010001085.1 GCA_020854145.1 Deltaproteobacteria bacterium
GACGAGCACGACTACGACCTGCCCGAGGCGTCCATCCCGCTGCTGCAGGACTACGTCGATCTGGGCGACTACTTCGTCGCGCTGCGTCTGCACTCCAATCGCTCCACGGGGGAGATCCAGCCCATCGTGCTCCGATATCGCGAGCCCGAGCCGTGTATCCCGATTCGACTGACGGCCATCGCCACGGTGCCCGATCTCCCCATCACGGCCTACGTGCTGGGGCCGTCGTTCGCGACCCCCCTCAACTACTCGTTCATCGAGCCACCCGAAGAGCCGTCGTTGTGGATCGGAAGCGCGAGCTACGCGAGCCTCGTCGGTCGCGCAGTCGACGACGCGGGAGGACGGGCGTTCGTGACCGATTTCGCGGGCGACACGCCGACGCTGTCCCTCGAGCTGCCTTCGATCGAGCACCTGAGGGACGTGGCGACGCCGCGCGAGGTGGTCCAGGGGCTGATGGCCGCCGGGTACATGGGCGACGCACAATTGCTCGCGGTGTTGACGCGGGCAGTGCCGCCTCCGCCGGGGCGCAATCCGCAGGACTATTACAATTGCCTCGTGAGCTTCTTTCCCTGCGAGCCGGGCGACGAATCGTACGTGGCCGACGGTTGGACGGCGTCGGGCGCAATCGACGTCATCGTCGAGTCCATCGTCGCGCCTCGCGAGAGGGCGACCGCACTGCTCGCGCGACACCCGAGGACCACGCGGCTCTTCACCACGATGAGCGCCGACGAGATGACCGTAGACCCGGTCTTCCGCCTCGACGAGGGGATGGCGGCGGTGAGCCACATCCGTCGGGCGACGCTCGTGACCGAGTGTACGCCCGAGCACTTCCTCGAGGAGGCTCCGCAGCGAATCGAGCTTCCGAGCGGCCGTACGCAGCGCGTACGTCCGGGCCGAATCGATCCGCGCGACGACGAGACCATCTGCAATGCCAGCGGAGGCACGCTCGGAACGCCTCCGCCCCCGAGCTGCGGCGCGGATGGCGGGAGCAGCGCGGGTCGCGATGGCTCGACCGCGATGGACGGCGGTGCCGGTGATCCGGATCGCATCAAGACGAGCGGCGGCTGCAACGCTGCAGGACCGGGACGGGGCGGAGCGCAACCTCTCGGCGGGCTCGGATTCCTCGCCGTCGGTCTGGCGATCCTCGTGTCGCGAATCAGGTCGGCAATGCCGCGACGGCGTCGACCTCGAGCCTGAATCGCGCCGAGCCCGTGAGCAGGTCGATGGCCGGCTTCGGGGTCAGGGTGCTGCATCGGGTCGGCGAATGACGTGGAGCACGCGGCCTGGTGCGGCTGGAGGCGCGAGTTCGATCGTTGCGGCCACCGCTTGCACGCACTCCGACTCGGGCGTGCCCGGCGCGACGTCGCGCACCGCGAGCGTCAAGCGGCCTTGCGCGCTCACGTCAGCGCGGATCGCCACTGGCGACCGGCCGACGCACTCGGTCAGCTCTGCGGCGACTGCGGTAAGACGTTCGCGTGTGGCCTGCGCTGTCTGGGGATCCGGAACGCCGACGGCATCGGCGGACGGTGCCCGCTGGGCGCGAGGCCTGGGCAGCGACCCGGACCCCCGTGCGATGGGTGCGCCATCGACACGTGCGTGAGACTCGTCCATCGAATCCAGCGAGCAGAGGGGGCCACCAGTCATGCGGTCGACGCACACGTATGTCGCCGAACGTCCGCACCCACCGATGCGATACGCGCCGCCTCCGACCGTCTGCGCGCGCACGACCGGGCAGTGCAGGTCGTTACTACCCCGCGTCAGCGCGGCGTCGCGCGTGGAGTCGCCCGTGTCGTAGACCACGCGACCACTCCATCTACAGGTAGAGTGGTCCATCACCTCCGCATCGACGCACTCGTACTGAGTCGTGATCCCGCAGGCGGAAACACGATAGTTACCTCCGCTACGCCATTCGACCGAGACGTCGCTGCAGCGGAACCGGTCGCGCGCATCTGCCGCTGCCGCCCGACGCGCGGCGCCGGAGCCGCACGAAGCGATGAGCGCGACCGCGACCAACGCGCAACCAGCCTCAGCTCGATCCACCCCTCGATTCCCCCTCATCGCGTCACCTCGTTCAACGTGCCTCGAGCCTGAATCGCGCCGAGCCCGTGAGCAGGTCGATGGCCGGCCGATCGGCGACGAACTCGTACGGCGCGGTGCGCCACGCGAATCGGTCGCCGAGCAGGTCGCGTGCGATCCGGATCATGTCGCGATAAGCCGCGTACGTGCGCGCGGTGCTCGGCTCGGTCACGTGGACCTGCACCCCGCCGCAGAGCTGGCCGGCGTGCTTGTGGAACGTCGGCTGGAACGAGAGCGGGCGTAGGTGAATGCCGGGGTGGCCGAGCGCCGTGACTCTCTCGGCGAGCTTCCTCCCGTCGAGGCCCGGCTGACCCCAGATCTCGAAGGGGCGGGTGGTGCCGCGCCCCTCCGACAGGAGAGTCCCTTCGAGCAGGCAGCCTCCCGGGTAGACGAGCGCGGTGTCGAACGTGGGCATGTTGGGAGACGGCAATACCCACGGTAGGCCCGTCTCGGGGAACAGCATGTCGCGTCGCCAGCCGAGCATCTCCACGACGGTCAATGCCTCGGGCGCAATCGATTCCACCTCGCGCGCGAGCGACACGATCTCGCCAATCGTCTTCGCGTGTCGCACTGGCACCGGATAGAGGCCGACGAAGGAGAGATACCCGCTGTCTTGCGGATCCCCCTCCGTGACCACGCCGCCGAGCGGGTTGGGACGATCGAGCACGATCGTGTGCACACCGGCATTGGCTGCTGCTCGCAGGCACAATGCCGCGGTCCACACGAACGTGTAATAGCGAGACCCGACGTCCTGGAGATCGATGACGAGCGCGTCGAGCCCGTCGAGCTGTGCCCGAGTCGGTGACAAGGAATCGAAGGTCGCGCCGTAGAGCGTGTGAATCGGGATTCGTCTCCCCTCACCCCGGCCCTCTCCCCGAGGGGGAGAGGGGGACTTGTCGCGGATTCGGTCCACCCCCGTTTCCGCAGAGGGAGCCTCCTCCCCAATCGCCGCTGGTTCGTTCGCGTCGCCGACCGCGATCATGTCCTGCGCCTCGCCGGCGAAACCGTGCTCGGGCCCGAACAGCGCACGCACGTGGGCACCCGACGCGCGGAGCACGTCGAGCGCGGGCACGAACGCGCGCGTGACGCTCGCGGGGTGCGCGACGAGTCCCACGTCTCGCCCACGGACGAGCCGCACCACCGCGTCGTCCCCGAGCGCGAGTCGCTCGAGCCCCGTGCGGACGGCCGTCATCAGGCGGCGGCGACTGGATGCGCCCCGGCCTCGCCTGCGAGCAGGTAGAGAATCGCCATGCGTACCGCCACGCCGGCCTCGACCTGATCGAGAATCACCGAACGCGTGCCGTCCGCGACGGCAGGATCGATCTCCACTCCTCGATTCATCGGTCCGGGGTGCATGACGATCGCGTCGGGCTTCGCGTAGCGCAGCGTGCGCGGCGACAATCCGAAGATCCGGCTGTACTCGCGATTGGTCGGGAACATCGCGCCGCCGAGCCGCTCGGTCTGGACGCGGAGCATCATCACCACGTCGGCACCTTCGAGCGCGGGCTCGAGGCGATCGTAGACCTCCGTCCCGAACACCTCGACGCCGCGAGGCGTGAGCGTTCGGGGCGCCGCGAATCGAACGGTCGCGCCGAGCATCCCGAGCAAGAGCGCATTGGAGCGCGCCACGCGCGAGTGCATCACGTCGCCGCAGATGGCCACGACGAGCCCGCGGATGTGCCCCTTCGAGCGACGGATCGTGAACGCGTCGAGCAGCGCCTGCGTCGGGTGCTCGTGAGCCCCGTCGCCCGCGTTGATCACGCTGATCCCCGTGCGCGCCGCGACGAAATGGGGCGCGCCGCTCGCCTGGTGCCGCAGCACGACCACGTCGGGCCGCATCGCTTGCAGGTTCTTCACGGTGTCGAGGAGCGTCTCGCCCTTGGTGACGCTGGAGCCCGACGAGCTGATGTTCACGACGTCGGCCGACAATCTCTTGCCCGCGAGCTCGAAGCTCGTGCGCGTGCGCGTCGAGGCCTCGTAGAAGACGTTGAGGATCGTCTTGCCGCGAAGCGTCGGGACCTTGCGCACCGGCCGGCGGGAGACCTCGAAGAACGCCTCGCCGGTGTCGAGGATCTGCTGGATGTCGGAGGGCTCGAGCGCCTCGATCCCGAGAAGGTGCTTCTGCCGGAAGGGTCGGGTCACGACGCTGGCTCCTCTCGCGGCGGTGGGCCCAGGTAGGGCTCGCTCGTGCGCGGCGCGCGGCGCGACACCTGCCAGAGCGCGTCGGACTCCCCCGGCTCGTCGAGGCGCGCGTCGAGCCGCGCATCGAGCGGAACGTCGAGCACGCGGCCGACGAAATCGGCCGCGATGGGGAGCTCGCGTCCACCGCGATCGATCAGGACCGCGAGCCAGATGCGGCGCGGGCGTCCGTAATCCATGAGCGCATCGATGGCCGCACGCACGGTGCGGCCCGACTGCAGCACGTCGTCGCAGATCACGACGTCGCGTCCGCTGACGTCGAATCGAATCTCGCTCGGCCCGATCTTCGGGTCCGGCAGCGCGGTCGCGGCGTCGTCGCGATAGAGCGCGATGTCGAGCGAGCCGACGGGCACCTCCCAGCGCTCGGCCTCGCGGAGCAGCGCGGCGAGCCTTCGCGCCACGGGCACGCCGCCGCGACGCACGCCCACGATCGCGAGGCTCGGTCCGCCGCGTGTCCGCTCGGCGATCTCGACGGCCATCCGGCGCAAGATCCGGCCAATCTCGTCGCTCCCCAGTAGCGAAACGGGCTCCACGGCACCTCCCAGCGCTGCGCCGCATCTATTCGCTCCGAGGGGTCGCGGTCAACGTGATCGTGTCACGAGCGTCGGCGCCTCCGACGCGCGACGCCGAGCGCGACGAGCAGCCCGGAGAGGAGCAGCCCGCCCGCCGGCACTCCTGCACCCGCGACGACGCAACCGTAGCCGCCCTCGTCGTAGCCGTACGAGTAGCTCGCGCAGCTCGAAGGAACGCTCGGCGTGGTCCACCCGTCGGTGAGCTGGTCGTCGGGTGAGCCCGCGCGCACCGTCACGGCGTACGTGCGGCTCGTGCTCGGCGACTGACTGCCGCAATTGCTCTCGTCGAAGCCATTCTCGGGCGTGCACGCGACCGGGATTCGCACGCGGATTCGCCGCTTGATCTCGATCGGCTCCACGCGCACGGGATCCGCGGCCACGAGGCGCGAGTCGACGATCCGCTGGGACATCTCGCGTCGGATCGACAATCGCGTCACCCATGCCTGCCCGAGCCCGAATCCGGAGATGTCGCCCGATGGAACGACGGGGACCGCCCACTCGGTCTCGTCGCTGTCGTCCTCGACCTGCATCCGGCCCGGAGCGACGATCAACGCCTCGGTGAGCACGAGCCCGCCGCTCGGGTCGTATTGCAGCTCGTGCGTGATGGGGATCTCCTCGGACGGGAACGTGACCGCGATGGGTGGCAGCGCGCGCTCCCCTGCGTCGCCGGTCCCGTCGATGGCGATGGCGACGAACCAGGCATCGTCGCGGACGTAACGCGCGAACGCTGCATCGTCGGTCGCGTCGTGACGGAAGCCGTGCCCGTCCATCCAGCTCACGAGCGCCTCGGAGCTCGATGCCTGCAGCACGGTGATCTCGACGCCCTCGATCTCGGGGAAGGTCTCGTACGTCACCATGCCGCCTTCGACGGTCTCGGTGCTCGTGCGGCGATTCATCGTGTCGGGCCGGTAATAGGCGCCGTCGGCTTCGTCTCCGCCACA
>JADZFZ010001086.1 GCA_020854145.1 Deltaproteobacteria bacterium
CCGCCGAAGTCGACGTCGTCGAGCGCCACGAGCAGCGCGCGGCACTCCTCCGGCGAGAGCACGTCGCCCGCACGCACCGAGCCGTGGCACGCCATCGTCGCGAGCACGAGGTCCACCGCGTCGGCGAACGCGCGCCCGCCTTCGCGCGACATCTCCGTGAGCACGTCGCCGAGCAGCCGCGCAGGCGACGCGCGCGCGACGAGCTTCGGAACGGCGTGCACCAGGACCGACGTGGGCCCGAGGATCTGCGTCTCGAGACCGATCGCGGCGACGTCTTGCTCGCGCTCCGCGAGCAGCGCCACGTGCGACTCCGAGAGCTCCACGCGATCGGGGAACAACATCCGCTGCGTCTCGACCGTCGCGCAGCGGTGCGCGCGGCGTAGCCGATCGAACGTCACTCGCTCCGCAGCCGCGTGCTGGTCGAGCACGTGCAGGCCGTCGTCGCTCTCGCAGAGGAGCCACATGCGCCGCAGCTGCGCGATGAACCGCAACGCGCCGAACGCGCCGCGCGCCGGCTCGATCGCGAGGCGCGCCGTGTCGCCGACCGCGAGCGTCGCGCCCGGGTCGGCCACGAACGCGTAGGGGCGCGGCGGGTACGCCGGCGCATCCGGCGCGAGGCCCCACGGGTCCGACGTGCCCGCGTCCGCCCTCGGGTGCGCCGCCGAGGCGTCGGACGCGCCGCCCGGCGCCGCGACGACCGGACCGAGGTGCGCGATGGGCACACCGAACGACGCCGCCGGCGCGCCCGCGGGCGAGCCACCGAGCCGCGACACCCACCACTCGCTCGGCCGCGACATCGGTCCGCCTGCGTCCGCAGCCCGACCCGCTGTCGCGAACGTCCCGGGCGACGCGGACGCGAGCGACCACGAAGCGCGCGCGAGCCCTTCGGCGATGACGCGCGCCACGGCGTCGTAGACGGCACGCGGCTTCGCGAAGCGCACCTCCGCTTTCTGCGGGTGCGCGTTGACGTCCACCTCGCGCAAGTCGAGCTCGACGAAGACGACGCCGGCCGGGAACCGCCCCGGCTCGAGCACGCTCCCGTACGCGTGCGCCACGGCGCGCACGAGGCCGCGGTCGCGCACCGGTCGCTTGTTGACGAACGCGAACAACGTCGCCGTCGACGCCCGCGCGCGCTGCGGCGAGCCGAGCATCGCGAGCACCGAGACGCCGTCGTGCTCGCCGCGCACCTCCGCGAGCGCGTCCTCCGGGAAGACGTCGCGCATGCGCGTCGTGTCGTCGGGCGCGGGCACGAACGTGCGCGCCTTGCGGCCGTCGCGTCGCAGCTGGAAACGCACCTTCGGGTGCGCGAGCGCGGCGCGCAGCACGACCTCGGTCACGAGCGCGCTCTCGGTCGCGAGGCTCTTGAGGAACTTCCTGCGCGCGGGCACGTTGACGAAGAGGTCCGCGACCTCGACGGTCGTGCCCGGCGCGGCGCCGGTCTCTTCGACGACGACGTCGCCCCCACCCTCGACCTTGATGCGCGTCGCGCCCACGGCCGACGGCCGGCGCGTGGTCAGCGCGAAGCGCGACACCGACGCGATGCTCGGCAGCGCCTCGCCGCGGAAGCCGAACGTCCCGATGGCGAGCAGGTCGTCGAGCGAGGCGATCTTGCTCGTCGCGTGGCGCTCGATCGCCAGGCGCGCGTCGGCGGGCGACATGCCGGAGCCATCGTCGGTGACGCGCACGAGGTCGATGCCGCCCGCGTAGATCTCGACGACGATCGACGTCGCGCCCGCGTCGATGGCGTTCTCGATGAGCTCCTTGGCGACGCTCGCGGGGCGCTCGACTACCTCGCCCGCGGCGATCTGGTTGATCAGCACGTCGGGCAGGACCCGGATGTGCGGCTCGTCGACGGGATCGCGGTCGGCGGCGCTCGAGGCAGACACGACGCGACCCTATCAGGTCCATCGACGTCCTTGCTCGGATCGGGGGAACGGGGCCAAAGTTCCCGCTGTCCCTGCTCTCGAATGGATGTTTGAGGCCGCTCGGCGCGGTGGTGGTAGCCTGAGCACGTCCGCGCGACGTCGCGGACCCTCAGGTCACGCTCCCGCGCCCTACGGGGGACAGTCGAGCTTCGTCCCGTGACGCCACCTTCCGCTTTGCGATCCCACGCATGAGAGTCTGCCCGCAGTGCCGTTCCGAGTACCCGGGAGGCGAGGTCTTCTGCCCGAACGACGGCGCACGCCTCGAGGGCACCTCGATGGTCCCCGAGAAGGCGCGCGACCCGCTCGTCGGGCAGATCGTGGGAGGCCGCTACCGCGTCCTTCGCGTGATCGGCGAAGGCGGCATGGGCGTCGTGTACGAGGCCGAGCACACGGTCATCGAGAAGCGCGTCGCCGTCAAAGTGCTCCGCGACGACTTCTCCTCGCGCCAGGACGTCGTCGAGCGTTTCCGGCAGGAAGCCAAGAGCGCGTCGCGCATCGGGCAAGAGAACATCATCGACATCTCCGACTTCGGCGAGACGCCCTCGGGCGCCTCGTTCTTCGTCATGGAGCTGCTCGACGGCCACGACCTCGCGCACCTCCTCAACAAGGAGAAGACGCTCACGATCCAGCGCGCGATCCCCATCGTCGTGCAGTGCTGCAAGGCCCTCGGCGCGGCCCACGCCAAGGGCATCGTCCACCGCGACATGAAGCCGGAGAACATCTTCCTCACGCAGCGCGAGGCGTTCCCCGACTTCGTGAAGATCGTGGACTTCGGCATCGCGAAGATGAGCGATCTCGATCACCCCGGCACGAGCGGCAAGAAGCTCACGAAGACCGGGATGATCTTCGGCACGCCCGAGTACATGTCGCCCGAGCAGGCCGCGGGAAAGTCCCTCGACCACCGCGTCGACATCTACGCGCTCGGCGTGATCATGTACGAGCTGTTCAGCGGAAGGGTCCCGTTCGTCGGCGAGACGTTCATGGCGATCCTGACGCAGCACATGTTCGAGACGCCGCCGCCGATCGGCGAGGTCAACCCGCAGTCGCAGCTGCCGCCCGCGCTCGAGGCCGTGATCTTCCGCGCGATGAGCAAGGATCCCGCGAAGCGGCAGCAGTCGATGGCCGAGCTCATCGACGACATCTACCAAGCGCTCGACGCGTCGGGGCTCGGCTACCTGCGCCAGAGCGCGTACGCCGACCCGAGCCGCATCGGCGCCCCGCTGACGTTGCGCCCGCCGAGCGCGGTGCCTGGCGGCGCGGGCACGGTGGCGCCGCGACCCGGCACTCCCGTTCCCGGCGGACGCGGCTCGGGTGTCGCCGGCACCGTCATGGGCGGCCCCGGCGGCGGCCAGATCGCGGCTCCGGGCGTCCACGTGACGCCGGGCCCCGTCGCCGGTCCCGTCGAGCACGCTCCACCGAGCCGCATGGGTCTCTTCGTCGGCGTCGCGGTGGTGGGCGCGATGGTGGTGCTCGCGGCGATCGCGGTCGGCGCGTACGTCGGGCTCGAGGCGCCGCCCGATCCCACGATCGCGTCGCCCGGCGGCGAGGTCGATGCCGCCGTCTTCGTGCCGCCCCCACCGACGGTCGCGACGGCCGCGGACGCGGCGAGCGTGGTGGCCGCCGCCGACACGGGGCCCGCCGCGGTCGATGCGGCCGTCGCCGTGGTCACGACCGCCGACGCAGGCACGAGCGACGGCGTCGTGCAGGTCCGCATCGGCGTCGTGTCGCGACCGGCGGGCGCGGAGGTGCGCGTGCTCGGTCGCGGCGTCGTGTGCGAGACGACGCCCTGCTCGTTCCTCACGGCGCGCAACGAGACGATCACGCTGCAGCTGCAGCGACAGAGCATGACGGCCGAGCACACGTTCCGGCCGAGCGACGACACGCCGCCGATCGCGCTCGATCTGCGGCGCCGCGGCGGGGACCGTCCCACGGGCGGCACGCGTCCTCCGACCAGCGGGGGCAGCAACCCGCCCTACGTCCCGCCTCCTCCGCCGCCGCCCACGCGCCGGCCCACGTCGGGCGAGCTGAAGATCCCCGACGTCTTCCGGCCGCGTTGAAGTGCATGCACACCCTTGGACCGACAACCGTTCGTGCTGAGCGCGTCGAAGCACGCGGTCGCGCCGGCTGACCCCGGACGACCTGCGGATGCCCGAGCTCTCCGATCTGCGGTTCCTGACCGTCGCCGGCAAAGGTGGCGTCGGTCGCACCACCGTCTCGGCGGCCATCGCGCTCGCCGCCGCGCGCCGCGGCAAGCGACCGCTCGTCGCCATGTGCAACGCGAAGGAGCGCCTGAGCACGCTCCTCGAGACGCCCGCGGTCGGCCCTCGCATCACGACGATCCTCGAGGTCAAGGGCCCGTCGGGCGCCAACGTTCCCATCGATGCCGTCAACCTCGTGCCCGAGATCGCGCTCGCCGAGTACGGGATGATGGTCCTCAAGGTCCGCGCGCTCTACAAAGCGATCTTCGAGAACCGCTTCGTCGCCGCGTTCCTCCGCGCCACGCCCGGGATGGACCAGTGGGCCATGCTCGGCAAGGCGTTCTTCCACACGACCGAAGAGCGCGAGCCCGGTCGTCCCCGCTACGACGTCGTGATCCTCGACGCCCCGGCGACCGGCCACAGCCTCGAGATGCTCCGCGTCCCGAAGGTCATCCTCGACGTCGCGCCGCCGGGGCTGCTCCGCCGCGAGGCCGAGCACGCCTGGACGCTCCTCTCGGACCCGGCGCGCGCCGGCATCGTGCTCGTCACGTTGCCCGAGGAGATGCCGACCAACGAGACGCTCGAGCACTACGCCGCGCTCCGCGACGAGCTGCAGCTCCCCGTCGCGCGTCTGGTCGTCAACGCGTTCCTGCCCGTCCTCTTCGACCCGCCCGCGCTGAGCGGCCTCGAGCGTCTCGTCTCCACCTCGCACGACGGCGACCCGCTGCAGTCCCTGATCTCGGCGAGCCGCGCCCGCGCCACGCGCGAAGGCCTCCAAGAGGAGTCCCTCGAGCGCATGGTCCGCGAGATCCACGTCCCGCGCACGGAGCTGCCCCGCCTGTTCGTCCCGAAGTTCGGACGCAGCGCCGTCGACGCGCTCAGCCGCGCGTTCTAGCCCGCGAGCGACACGGGTTGCGCCGCGGGTCCCGATTCACCTTCTGATCGACCCTCTCAGTCGCTGGCGGGGGGCTCAGACGCCGCCCCCCGCGGCCCCGGGCTGGTAGGAGGGCGTCGCGCTACGAGCGCGCCCCCTCCTACGACCTCCCCGAAAGAGCGAGTCCCCATTCACTATCCGTATTCTCTCAGGGGGCCGATGTGGAGGACGTGCCGGCGCAGTAGCCGTCGGTCTGTCGGTCCGTCGTGAACGCCGTCGTGCGGAAGCCCTCGTTCTCGTAGTGGAAGTACCAGCGGTTGGTCGGCCGGTGGTAGCCGATCGAGCACATGTCTCCGAGCGGGCGGTTCAAGGTCGCCGTGTTCGAGACCG
>JADZFZ010001087.1 GCA_020854145.1 Deltaproteobacteria bacterium
GCGAGAGCTGGTGGAAGCCGGGTTGCGCAGGGTGCTGCGCGAGCGGCGGGCGAAGGGCGTGTTCTCGCTGCGCGATGCACGCGTCGGGGGAAACGGTCTTCGTCCAGAGCTCCGCGGTCGCAGCTGGGACGACATCCGCGACCTGGCCTACGAGGGGCGCGGCGGATGATCGCCGTCGACACGAACATCCTCGTGTACGCGCACCGAACCGACAGCGAGTGGAACGCGCGCGCTCACGAGCACGTCTCCTGATCACCCGCAACCCGCTCACGTCGTAGGGCACCGCGGGAACGGCTGCGCTGCGGCCTGACCGGCGCGATCGTGCGCGCGCGCCGGCGGTTCGCTCGTTCGAGATCGGCATCGGATCTCCGCGGACGCCCCGGCAGATCCAGCGGTACCTCGGTCTCGGCGGTCTCCCGTGGAAGAAACGCGCGGAGGCGACTGTATGCTCACGGCGCCGTGAGCTCGTCTGCGACTCGGCGCGCGAGCGCCTCCTGGTCGATCCGTCGCCTCGCCCCTCTCGTGGTCGTCGTCGGTGCGGGCTACCTCGTCGGCAACGCGCTGGCGCAGCAGCCCGATCCGACGTGCGGGCCGGGTCGGGTGCGCTTGCGCGGCCGGTGCGTGGAGGACGAGTGCCGGCGCTCGGACGAGTGCGAGCACGCGGGGCAGTGCACGCTCCGGGGCCTGGACTGCGTCGCGGCTTCGGTCGACGACTGTCGCGTGCGTCTGTGCGCGCGCGACGGCAGATGCTCGCTGGTCGGCGACGAGTGTGCCGCGACGACCGACGAGGAGTGCCGCGGCTCGCAGGCGTGCCGGCTCTACGGTCGCTGCGTCGCGCACGAGGGACGCTGCGTGGCCACGGCGGAGTCGTGTCGTGCGTCGCCGCGTTGCCCGGCCGAGGGCCGGTGCGCCTTCGAGCGGGGGCAGTGCGTGGTCCGGCGCGACGAGGACTGTCGCGCGAGCCCCTTGTGCGCGAGCGAGGGCCGGTGCAGCGCCGAGCCGCGGGGCGACGGCAGGTGTGTCGCGGCCAGCGACCGGATGTGCGCCGGCAGCGCGGGATGCCGCGAACGAGGCGCCTGCGTGGCCCGCAACGGCTACTGCGAGGCGTCGTCGGCGCGTGCGTGCGCGCGCTCGAGCGGGTGCCGTGAGCGCGGGGACTGCGGCGTTTCCTCGGGGACGTTCGAGCGCTCCCGTTGCGCGCCCGCGACGACCGAGCACTGCCGGCGCTCGAGGGTCTGCGAGAGCGAGCGCCGGTGTTGTCGCAACGCCCGGTACGGCGGTCCGACGTGTGACGTCTGCCCGGACGGGGACGAATGACGACGAGCCGCATCGGCCTGCGTGCCTCGCTCGTCCTGCTCGCGGGGCTGCTGCTCGACGAAGGCGACGCGCGGGCGCAGCAGGACGCGCGCGCGGCAGCGGACCCCATCGTGCAGATGGTCGCTTCCCCGCACACGGCGTGTCTTCGTCGCGCGTCCGGTCGCGTGGAGTGTTGGGGCACGTTCTTCCGCGGCGCGCTCGGTCCGGGCTCGCCGACCGTGCTGGCGGCGCCGACGGTGGTCGCCGACGTCGGCCCCGCGCTCGACGTCTCGGTGTCGATGAGCGGAGGCTGCGCCGTGCAGCGCGACGGCCAGCTGATCTGCTGGGGGCACGGAGAGGTCCTTCCGCGCGCGCCCGCGCCGCCCGCGCCCGCAGCGCCTCCGGCCGCCGCGACGAGTCCGTTCACGCTGCAGATCACGCCGCCCACGCCGGTCGCCGACGTGTCGGACGCGATCGATGTCGGCTCGGGGTACTCCGCCACGTGCGTCGTTCGCCGCGAGGGCACGGTCGCGTGCTGGGGGATGAACCCGTCCATCACGGGCAGGCCCGACGCTGCGCTCGCACCCGTCGCGGGCGTGCGCGACGCGGTGGAGGTCGCCGTCGGAACGAGCTTCGCGTGCGCACGACAGCGCAACGGCGGCGTCGTCTGTTGGGGGTCCAACGAATCGGGGCAGCTCGGCGACGGCGCCACGACGTCGCGCTCCGACGCCCGACCCGTGCGCGGTCTGCGGGGCGCACGCGCGCTCGCGGTCGCGTCGAGCTCGGCGTGCGCGGTGCTCGCCGACCGGACCGTGTGGTGCTGGGGCGCGGGCGGCGCGGGGCAGCTCGGGGCGGACGTCGCGCCCCCCGGTCGGAGCGCGGCCGCGGCGGTGCCCGGCCTCGCGCGTGTCGTGGATCTCGTCGCGCTGACGGCGGGGTACTGCGCACGCACCGACGACGGCGCCGTCTCGTGCTGGGGCGCGAACGACGAGGGTCAGCTCGGGACGGGCCCGGAGCCACGGACGCGCACGACGCCCGCGGCGGTGCCCGGCGTGTCCGGCGCGCGATCGCTGGGCGGAGGCGGGATGCTGGCGTGTGCGCCGACTGCGACGGGCGTCCTGTGCTGGGGCCGCCACTCGGTCGGCGCTGCGGTGCGCGTGGAGGGCCTCGGCGACGTCGCCGAGCTCGCGGCGGGCGACGGCTTCACGTGCGCTCGGCAGCAGAGCGGCGGCGTCGTCTGTTGGGGTGCCAACCAACACGGGCAGCTCGGCGACGGCACCTTCGACGCGCGCCCGCGACCGACCGCCGTCGCGGGGCTCGACGACGCGGTGGCCATCGCCGCGGCCGGCCGACGCGTCTGCGCGATCCGGCGCGTGCGCGACGTCGTCTGCTGGGGCAGCGACGTGCGCGGCCATCCGGACGCGGCGCGTCCGCGCCGCGTGCAGCGGCTCGACCGGGCGACGAGCATCTCGGTCGGCCGCGACGAGGGCTGCGCGGTGCGCGACGACGGGTCGCTCTGGTGCTGGTCCATGGAGGAGCACGTCTACGAGCCGGGCGATCCGTTGCCCCGTCACGAGGCGGAGCGCGTCGACACGGCGGCCTCGATCGTCGAGGTCGCGCTGCTCTCGGACACGCGCGCCGTTCGGCGTCGCGATGGATCGGTGAGTGCGCTGGATGGCGAGCCTGCGATCGGGTTGACGGACGCGCGACGGATCGCCGGCGGGGGCGGGATCGTGTGCGCGGTACGCGCCTCCGGACGGCTCTCGTGTCTGCGCGCGAGCTCTTCGCACGCGACCTTCGACGTCGAGGGTGCGACCGACGCCCTCGCCGTGGATCTCGAGGGCAGCCGAGCGTGCGTCGTCGGGCGATCTGGTCGCGTGCGCTGCTGGGGAGAGGGCCATCTGGGCGGAGAGAGCGAGGAGCGCGTGCCCGCGGACGAGGCGCGCGTGCGTCACCGCCGATGTCGACGCGGCGACCGCTCGCACGGCGACTGCACGTTGATGCTCGGCCTCCGATCGGCGGAGGTGTCGGGAGTCTCCGATGCAGTCGGGATTGCGCTCGGCGCGCAGCATGCGTGTGTCCTGCACCGCGCCGGCGGCGTCTCGTGCTGGGGCAACGGCGCCGTCGGTCAGCTCGGCGACGGCGTGATTGCGACGGTGGCTTCGCGGTACGGCGGCATCCGCGCGGAGTGA
>JADZFZ010001088.1 GCA_020854145.1 Deltaproteobacteria bacterium
GCTTTCATGATGGTCTGCCCGAGGCTGACCTGGCCATCGCCCGCCATCGCCGCACGCCCGTCGCGCCGGACCGCGACGATCGTCGTCGAGCGGAAGATGGCGTGGGGGTCCGACATGGAGGCCGCATCGTGCGACCTCGATGCCCGAAGTCAATCCAAGCGGAGTATGCTCGCGCCGTGCAACCGACCATGCCGATGCAGCAGTGGGGCGGTCCCGGAGGGGGCGCGCCCGGAGGTGGAGGGGGAGCGGGTCAACCGCCGGGCGGCGGAGGATGGGGGCCGCCTCCGATGGGCGGTCCGCCGATGGGAGGTCCGCCGATGGGGCCTCCCCCCGCACCCAAGAAGAGCGGCGGGATGCTGAAGTGGATCCTCGGCGGCTGCGGCTGCCTCGTGTTGCTGGGCGCCTGCATCGGGGGAGGCGTCTGGTTCGGGATCCAGTCGGCCATCGGCACGGAGCACACGCGTTACCCGGTGGTGGCGGGGCAACCGTTCTCGTTCCAGTTCACGACGGGCAGCGCCGAAGAGCACGTCGTGTGGCTCCAATACGACCTCGCGCACACGATGCCGTGGCAGCTCGGAGGCAGCGTCTCGGTCGCCACCGCCGCGGGCGTCCCGCTCAAGACGGTGCAGCTGACGACGAGCGCGAGCGGCGCGACGACCAGCGAGGGAGGCTCGCGCATGGACATGAACTCCGCGAGCACGAACGTGAACGGCAACGGCAACGCGTCCGGCACGACGCGCCTCTTCGCGATCCCGGCGCAGCCCAACGGGACCACGCTCATCGTGAGCGGAACGGTGATGCCCGCCAGCGGCACGACGCTCAACAGCGCCAGCATGGTGATCCGGCGCTGAGCCATGACCGACCTGCTCCGGGCGCTCGCGTTCTCGGCGGTCCTTCTCGCGCTCGGCTGCGGTGACGACGACGGTCCTCGTCCGGGCGACGCCTCGACCGACGGAACGTCGGCGCCCGACGGAGCGATCGAGGGCGGTCCGACCGAAGGCGGCACGGACTCGGGCCCCGACGCGTCGTTGCCCGAGGAGCCGCTGCCAGCCTACGAGCCGAGCGACGCGATCGAGATCCTCTACGACGATCGCGGCATCCCGCACGTCTTCGCGGCGACCGACGAAGACGCCTACTACGCGGCCGGCTACGCGATGGCGACGGACCGGTTGTTCCAGATGGAGCTCAACCGGCGGCGCGCGTACGGTCGCTGGTCCGAGGTGCTCGGCGAGGCGCGCGAGCGCGACGACGAGCTGTCGCTGCTGCTCGGCTTCGCCCGCGACGGGAGGCGCGACGCCGACGCGCTCGCGCGCGACTTCCCGCAAGCGCACGCGCTCGTGGTCGCGTGGGCGGCGGGCATCAACCGCCGCATCGACGAGATCGCGCGGGGCGAGGCCGAGCTGCCGTACGGGTTCGGCCCGGATGCGCTCGACTTCGAGCCGGCTCCGTGGCGACCGTCCGACGTCGTGTCGGTCTCGCGCATGTCGTTCTTCGCGACGTCGAACACGCTGGAGGCCGAGCTCTTCGTGTCGATCCTTCGCCTCGTCGAGCCGGAGTCGTTCGCGCGCGTCGAGCTGCTCCGGCCGCTCTACCCGACGTTCGCGGTGCCGGAGGACGAACGACCCGAGCCGCGCGTGGGCTCGGCGTCGTTGCCGCCGCGATTGCCGGCGGGCGCGTTGCCCGTAGATGCGGCAGGAGCCTTGCGAGAGCTGGTGCGCGTGCTCGCGCCGTATCGCACACACGGCAGCAACAACTGGGCGGTCGCGGGTGCGCACACCGCGAACGGGCGCTCGATGCTGGCCAACGACCCGCACCTGCCGCTCGAGAGCCCGAGCCTGATGTACGCGCTGCACGTCAACAGCGCCGAGGGCGGCGGCACGTTCGACGTCGCGGGCTTCACGTTCGCGGGATCGATCGGCGTGGCGCTCGGGCACAACGCGCGCGTCGCGTGGGCCGCGACGACGAGCTTCGCCGATGCGATCGACGTGTGGGAGGTCGAGTACGTCGAAGGCGGCGTGCGCATCGGCGATCGCACCGTGCCCGTCGTCGAGCGCGAGGAGACGGTGCGGGTGCGGAGCGAGGGCGGCGCGGTGGGCGATGCGGCGGCGCGACGTTACGTGGTCACCGAGGTGCCGGGCTACGGCGTGATCCTGCCGCGCGACATCGTGCCCATCCCCATCGCACAGCCGCGCCACGCGTTGCTCATGCGCTGGGCCGGCTTCGATCCGATCGGCAACCCGACCGGGTTGCTCGCGCTGCAGCGCGCAGGCTCGCTCGACGAGCTCGAGGAGGCCTTCGGCCAGGTGCCGGCGCTCGGGTTCAACTTCGTGGGCGCGGACGCCGACGGGATCGTCTACCGCGTCGGCCAGGCTGTGCCGGACCGGGGCGATCCCGCAACGCACCAGCCGGCGTATCTCGTGATGGACGGAGACGATCCGGACGCGTTCTGGTCGGGCGCGTTGTTGCCTCCCGAGCGATTGCCGCACAGCCGAGACCCCGCGCGCGGATGGCTCGCCACGGCGAACAACGATCCGCTCGGCTTCACCGAGAACGGGCGCGTCGACGACGACCCCTGGTACTACGGCGCGTACTTCGATCCGGGCTTCCGCGCGCGGCGCATCTCCGACGAGCTGACGCGACTGACCGCGCGCGGCGACGTCACGGCCGACGAGATGCGGACGCTGCAGACCGACGCGCACAGCACGCTCGCCGATGCGCTGCTGCCGATGCTCGCGGAGGCGTTCGCGCGCGTGCCGACCGATCCCGCGCTCTCCGAGTACCGTGATCGTCCGGAGCTCGCGCGGCTGGTCGCGTTGCTCACGTCCGAGTGGGACCGCCAGATGCGACGCGAGTCGGCGGGCGCGCTCGCCTTCCACGTGTGGGCGCACGAGCTCGCGCGCGCGGTGCTCGAAGACGACGTCGGCGTGCTCTTCGGCGCGGCGCTCGACGTCACCGCGGGCGCGTGGTTTCTCCTGAAGGTCACGGCGCTCGCGCTGCAGGGTGTCTACCCGCGGAGCGCGGAGGTCGTCGCAGACGGGACCGACGCGACGATCCTGGCGGCGCTCGCGTCGTGCGCGACGTGGCTGACCGAGCGATACGGCTCGGTCGATCCGGCGGGATACGCGTGGGGCGACGCGCACCGGACGTGGCTCACGAGCGTCGCGGGTGGCGCGCTCGATCTGGAGCCGTTCGCTTCCGACGGTGGCGAGGACACGATCAACAACGCACCGAGCGGATACCTGGATGGAGCCTCGGTCGCCACGACGTTCCTGTCGGACGACGGCCCGCTCTTCCGCAGCGTCGTGGAGTTCGACGAGGACGGGACGCCGCGCGCACGAATCGCGTTCGTGCCGGGAAACGCTGGTGATCCGACGAGCGAGCACTTCCGCGACGAGCTCGACGGCTGGGCCGAAGGCTCCTACGGACCGCTCTTGTTCCGGCGCGGCGAGATCGAGGCGGCGACCGAACGACGCGTGTCGATCACGCCCTGACCGATCACCGTCCGGACGAGAGTCGTATGCGGGACGTGGGCGGCGGCGGCCTCTCGGATCGGCCTCGTCGCAGTCGTTCGAGGTCGCTCGGCAACATGTCGAGCTCCTCCTCGGCGTGGAGCGGGGCATCGTCGAACGCGTCGATCTCGAGTCGTTCTGCCGGATCGACCCAGTCGGTGCGACGTCGCAACGGCTTCCTCGTCATGGTGACCTCCGGGGCTTCGAGCGCGCGGGCTCGCGAGAATTCCGGATTCGGAGAAGTCAGCCGGGAAGAGAAGCTTCGAGGAGAGTATCCGGTCGCGACGCGAGACACGAGCGTTTCGATTCGCTCGCTCGGCGCGCTTGGCGCAGGTCACTCGTCCGTCGACGGCGGGCGATCGGCGCGGGTCGGAGCGGGCGGCTCGGAGCTGGAGGACAGGGGATGCGCGCGATCGTAGACGCGCATCAGGTGCTCGATCGACACGTGCGTGTAGCGCTGCGTCGTGGAGAGCGAGACGTGGCCGAGCAGCTCCTGGATCGCGCGTAGGTCTGCGCCTTCGCCGAGCATGTGCGTGGCGCAGGAGTGACGGAGCGTGTGCGGGTGCAGATCGGGGCGGCCCGCGCCGAGGATGCCCCAACGCTTCACGAGGTTCTGGAGCTGGCGCACGGTGAGGCGCTTCCCGAGACGGCCGAGGAAGAGCGCGGCAGGATCGAGCGCTCGCGTCCGTGGGTGCGCGAAGGCCGAGCGGTGCGCGAGGTAGGCCTGCAGCGCGACGCGGGACTGCGTCCCGAGGGGCACGAGACGCTCTTTGTTTCCTTTGCCTATGACGCGCGCCGCGCCCGAGACGAGATCGAGCGACGCGAGGTCGAGCGCGGCGGCCTCGGAGATGCGCAGGCCGCTCCCGTAGAGGAGCTCCATGAGCGCGCGATCGCGAGCGCGGACGTGCTCGGGGACGGAGTCGGGCGCATCGCGAGTGGGTGCTTCGACCACGGCCGCGGCGACGTCCTTGTCGAGCACGTCCGCGAGCGGCCGGCGGACCTTCGGGAGCTTGAGGGCGGCCGCGGGATCGCGCGTGACCAGGCGACGGCGGAGCAGGAACCGCCAGAAGGCGCGGAGCGCGGCGATCTTGCGCGCGAGCGTGGGCGGAGCGTTGCCGCGCTGGAAGAGCCCACCGAGGTACGAACGCAGCGCGAGCACGTCGAGGCGCGCGGGGTCGTCGACGAGCCGGCGCGCGCGCAGGTGAGACTCGAGATGGCGCAACGTGGCGACGTAGGACTCGACGGTGCGCGGAGAGGCGCGGCGCTCGACCGCGAGGTGCTCTTCGAAGAGCCGGATGCGTTCGTCGAGCGTGGCCACGGCGCGGCGTCGAGCGTACCGCGCGCGCGCGCCGGGACGCAGTTTTCAGCCACGCGTGCTGCCCTCGCACCTCGACCGTCCGTCGGTCCGGGGAGAGGGTCGCGAGCCGTGCGCGGTGGAGCGCGCGCGGGCGGAAGCCGGACTTTGCGATGTGTCTGTCTATGGGATGAAACGTGTCAGCGCTCGGCAGGCGTTGCGAGCATCGTAGCGAGCGCGTCTCGGGTCTCCGGGTCGAGACCGCGGAGCTCGGCGACGGCCAGGATGGCGCGGCCGACGTCGCGGTAGACGCCCGATGCGTCGGGTGCGCTACGGTCGACGTGCGCGAGGTGGCGCCTGACGGAGGCCACGTCGCCGCGCGCGATGGGTCCGGTGAGCGCGCGCGTGGGGCCGAGCGTCGCGACGTTCGAGGCCACGGAGGCGAGCAGCCCAGCGAGTGCGCGCCGCACGCGTGAGGGTGCGCCCAGGCCCGCGCGCTCCGAGAGCGAGAGCGAGACGGAGGCGAGCGCGGCCGCGCCATTGGCGAGCAGAGCGGCAGCCGCGTGGTAGAGCGCGCGATCGAGGCCGGGCGCGACCACGAGGTGCGCGCCGCAGGCGCGGGCGAGGACGCGCGCGGCGCGGAGCGAGGCAGGCGAGCCTTCGGCGACGAAGGTGGTGCCGGCGAGAGGCGGCGGGTGGCGCGCATCGGCGAACGAGACGAGCGGGTGGAGCGCGCCGAGCGATGCACGCGACGCGAGCGGTGCGAGGACGTCGAGGCCGAGCGCGCCTGCGCTGTGGAGCACGACGGTGCGGGGCCCGATGACGTCGAGGTCGGCGATCGCCGCGGAGGTCGGCTCGATGGCGGCGTCGGGCACGGCGAGCCAGACGACGTCGGCGGAGGACAGCGCGCGGCGGGCCGTGGGCGAGTCGAGCGCGCGGCCGGGAAGGAGCGTGACGTCGAGCGCGCGGCCGCGTGCGGGCCGTGCGACGGAGCGGGAGCGCGCCGTCGGTTCGCGAGAGGAGCCCGGATTGCGGAGCGAGCGCGCGAGCGCGCGCCCGACGCGCCCGCGGCCGACGAGCACGACGGAGAGCGCGGCGGTGGGTCGTCGGCGGGTCACGAAAGTGCCGGGAAAGCGGGCGGTTCCGAAGGAATGGAAGTGCTCGCCTGGGAAGCGAGTCATTGCGCGGAGTTAGGTAGGTCGATCCTGTCCCCGGTAGAGGTGGTGGGCATCGACGTGGTGGCGGACGCGGTGGGGGAGGAGGCCGGAGGTGGGTTGGCGGTCGGAGAGCAGGGCGCGCAGCTCGGTGCTGCTGACCTCGGGAAGCTCGAGCGCGCGTGCCGGTGGAGGGTCGGGGACTCCGGGCGGGTAGGGAGGCGGCGGCCACGGATGGCCGCTGCGTGCGACGACGAAGAGGGGCGCGAGCGAGACGATGCGCTCGAAGTCGACCCAGCGGTGGGCTTCGTCGAGCACGTCGGTGCCGACGACGAGGCGGAACCTCGCGCCGGGATGACGCGCGGCGAGCGCCTCGAGGGTGCGGACCGTGAGCGACGGGCCTCCGAGATCCCGTTCGACGGTGCTGATCTCGACGCGCTCGAGGCCGTCGAACGCGAGCTCGCACATGCGGAAGCGGTGCTCGAAGGGCTCGAGGCGCTTGCCGAACGGATGCGCGAAGCAGGGCACCACGAGGAGGCGATCGATGGGCTCGGCCGTCAGCACGTAGGCGGCCGCGAGCACGTGGCCGACGTGTGGCGGGTTGAAGCTCCCGCCGTAGACGGCGAGCACGGGTGCGCTCAACGCACCCTCACCGTGCTGCGGCGTGCGAGGGTGAGCCGCTCGCTCCAGAGCGGACGACCGCTCGTCTCGAAGAGCGTCGCGGTCGCACCTTCGTCGTCGGGCTCCTCGGCGATCACGAGCACGACCGGCTCGTCTGCGCGCAGCGTTCCGGGCGTCACGAAGTGCCGCGGCCCGATCGCCTTGTGGAGCGGCTCGTTGTTGCGACCCCAGACGATGATCGACGAGTTGGCGATGTCGTCCTCGTCGAGACGCGCCTTGTCGTAGACGGCCGTGAGGATGCGGTCGTCGATCATCTCGACGATGCGCGCCTGTCCGGGCGACGTGGGCGTGAGCGACGTGCACCGGCCCATCGCGTGCGCGAGACGGCCTTCGAAGGGGATCCGATCGAGCCTGCCGTCGCGGCCGAGGTAGATGACGCGGTCGACCTCGACGTCCACGACGAGGAACTCGACTGCGTCCACGAGGAGGTCGTCGTCCGTCGCCGGGCCCACGAATCCCAGCTTCATGGTCGCTATCTGCGGTTCGCGCCCGTGCGATGGCGCGCTTCGAAGCAGGACTCGTCGACCGCGAACCTGAGCAGACGCTGCAACATCGGCACGCTGCGCAGAACCTCCACGCGCCCCCGAGGGTCGAGCTCGGCGACGGGACGCCCCGAGAGACGTGCGAGCGCGCCGAAGGACGCGGGCACGCTGCCGACGGCGACGAGCGAGACCCGATCGGCCAGCTCGGTCGTGGCCGATGCGAGACCCGCCGCGTCGAAGAGGCGTGCCCCGCCGAGCTCGAGCGCGAAGGGCAAGAGATCGTCGCGGATGCGGCGCGGCATCGCTTTGGCGGCGCGGCGCGCGGCGTCGTCGAGCACGGCCACGTCCACACCCGGCACGGCGTAGGCAGGGTCGTATTGCCGAACGATGCCCGCGATCGCGATGGCGAGGTCGTCGGGCTTCGCACGCATGAGCAACGAGAGGCGGCCCTGCGCGATCTTGAAGGCGCGCGCGAGCAGGAAGACGAGCTCGCCTTCGCTCGCGACGGGCAACACGTCCGCGCTCGAGATGAGCACCACCGGAGAGCTACCGGTGGCGAAGCACACCGCGGAGAGGCCGCGAATGACGTGGACGTCGACCGACTCGAAGCCGAACCACCGCGCGACCTGATCGATGATCGCGCGCGCCGGGTGCCCACGCAGCGACACGCGCTCGCCCGGGATCGATCGCACGTCGAACGGCAGCATCCGCTCGAGCAGCTCCTCCGCGAGACGGAAGAACTCGCGCACCGACGGCGTCAGCACGGGCGGAGCGAGCAGCGCGTTGAGCTCCGTGTCGGCCGCGGCGCTTCCGGCGCCGGGCACGCCGCCGGCCGAGTCCACGAGGCGCGCGAGCACCGGGTCGACCACGCCGAGCGCCGCCGCAGCCGAAGCGACGCATCGCGCGCCGTCGTTGCGCCCGCGCCACGAGAGCACCTCGGCGAGACCGCGATAGCCGTCGGTGTGCGTCGGGTCGGACTCGAGCTGGCGTCGGAAGTCGGCGGCCGCGCGGTCGAGGTGCATCGCGAGGGCCGTCTGAGCGTTCTGACGACCGTAGAAGTCGGCGAGCGCGCGAACGACGACGAGGTCGGTGGGCGTGTCGCGCCGCGCGTTCTCGAGGGCCGCCTCGGCCTGTCGCAGGTCGGCTGCGCGTTCGTAGGCCTCGGCGAGCTCGAGGCGGTGGCCGCGTCGCTTCTCCGGATCCGTCTCGACGTCGCAGAGGCGCGCGATCGCCTCGATCGCGTCGGTCGCGCGGCTCTCGCGCCGGTAGAGCGCGGCGAGACGCTCGAGCGCCGGAACGTCGGTCGGCGTGATCGCGAGGACCCGTTTGAAGGCGGCTTCGGCGCGCCGCACGTCCGGCGTGCGCGTGTCGTAGATGTCACCGAGCGCGAAGAAGACGTCTCGCAGCTCGGGCTTGTCCTGCGACAGGCGCGCGACCCGGATGAGCGCATCGGCCGCTTCGCGCCAGTCCTGGTCCGCGGTGCAGAGCCGCGCGAGCGCACGCAGCGAGTCGAGGCGGTCGGGCTGGATGCCGAGCGCCGCGCGATGTGCGTCCTTGGCGGTGGCGCGATCGTTCATGCCCTCCGCGATGCGCGCCAGGTACTCGTGGAGGTCGAGGAGCTGCTCGGGGGGAGCGCCGGCCGCGATGCGAGCGCGCGTCAGCTCCGCCAGACGACCGTGTTGCGAGCGGGGCTCGAGCAGGCCGCGGAGGCGCTCGTACGTGTCGGCGAAAGCGGGTGCGATCTCGGCTGCGCGAGAGAGAGCCGCGATCGCGTGATCGTTGTCGCCGGCGCGGTCCTGCCAGATCACGCCCGCGCGGTGCCACCACAAGACCGACTGCGCCGGCACGGTGTGCGCGCGGGCCGCGATCTCGCACGTCTCGGCGGCGTCGCGGACGTTGCCCATCTGCTCGAGGATCTCGGCGGCGGTCGTCAACGCGACGAGGTGCTTGGCCTCGGTCGCGGAGATCGCTTCGCGGAAGAGCCCGAGCGCACGCGCCGAGTCGCCCATCGCGAGGCGAAGGTCTGCCGCGCGAACTTGCTCGGTCGCGCGCTCCGGGCCGGGTGCCACCGCCGCGGCCAGACGCTCGCGTGCTTCCGCCTGCGTCGCGAGATCACCCGCGGCTTCGGCGGCACCGGCGGCGCGACGCGCGGTCCACGAATCGGTGGCGCCCTTGCGGAACGCCGCGAGCACCACATCGTCGGCCGCGGAGCCCGCAGCGTCGGGAGCCGCGAGCAGGCTTCGGGACGCGGCGCGTGCGTAGGCGGCCGCGTCCTCGGCGGTAGAGACGGCGTGAGTGAGCGCGACCCGCACGTCGCCGAGCTCGTCGATGCGCCCCTGATCGAGGAGCAACCGCTCGAGCGTGCGCAGGGTCGGGACGTGACCCGGCACGAGCTCGAGCAGGGACCGATAGGACAGGACGGCCGACGCACGGTCGCTGCGCTCGCGCAGATCGAGCCCGGCCAGCTGCTCGAACGCGCGTGCGCGTGCGCTCGGCACGGCGGCGTCGTCGCCGGCCACGCGCATCAGACGTTCGGCGACGCGCGCGGATTGACCCGCACGGATCTCGGCGCGATCGAGGCCGGCGGCCGCGAGAGGATCCTTCGGGTCCACGGGCAATCCGCGGGCGGCCGAGTCCGCCGTCCCGAGCAACCGCCGATACAACGCGGCGGCGCGCGCGCCGTCTCCCGCTTCCTCGTGCGCGGCGGCGGCCCTGAGCGCGACGGCGCGGGCGAGGCTCGCCGTGACGGTCTCGAGGCGCAGCTCGTGGAGCGCGGCGCGGTCGCTCGGCGGCAGGTCCGCGCTGAAGCGGAGGACGAGGTCGGCGATGGTCGCGTCCCGCGGCTCCGCCTCCATCAGCGAGCGCATTCGCGCCAAGCCGTCGGCGGGGCTGACGCCGGACGCGTGGAGCGCGGCCCGGAACCTCCACGCGCGTGCGGAAGGCTCGTCGAGGCTACCGGCGGCGAGGTCGAAGAGACGAGCGAGCGCGGCCCCATCGGCGGCACCGCGCGCGAGCCGGACCCGCGCCATGAGCGCCGGGACGTAGGTGGGCGCGAGCTCGAGCGCGCGCTCGTAGGAAGCGATCGCTTCGTCGCCGTGGCTCGCCTCGAGCAACGCGCCGGCCTCCACGAGCGCCTGCGCCGCGCGCACGGTCGTGAGCTGGTCGGCCTCGCGCCTGTACGCATCCGCTGCACGACGGGCGTCGGCCGGGGACGTGCGCGCCACGGCCCGCGCAGTGCGCGTCGTGGATGGCGCCGCCGCGCTCGCGGCGAGGAAGGCGTCGGCAGCGCCCGCGACATCGCCGGCACGTTCGAGCTGATCCGCCGCGACGAGCCGCAGCGCCGCCGCGGGCTCGTCGTTGACGCGATTGGCCACGGCGTTCGTGGCCTCCACGAAGCCGTCGAGCTTGCCCGCCTCGAGAGACGCGTCGCTCAAGAGCATCTGCGCGACGAGGGGGTCGGTCGTGTCCCGAACCGCCCGACGCAAGAGCTCGAGCTCCTGCTCGGCAGCGAGACGATCGCGTGCGAGCGCCGCCGCTGCCGCGAGCGGTCCCGAGAGCTCGTCGGCGACCTGCGTCAGACGGTCGGTCGCGCCGGCTCTGCGCAGGATCGCCTCGCGCACGACGCGGATCGTCGCGAGCGTGGGATCGGCACCGCGCGCCTCGGCGAGGACGACCTCGGCTCCGTCGACGTCGCCTGCATCGCCGAGCCGCTCGGCGAGCGCGACGAGCGCGACCGCCTTCTCGGTGCCTCGCGCGACGTCGGCCCACCCGCGGAGCGCGCCGTGCAGGGGCACGAGCTCGTCGCGCGCTTCGGCGATCGACGATGCCCGCAGCGCGAGCGCCACCGGCGTCCCGACCTGCTCCAGCTCCGACAACGCGACGGCGCGATCGCCGCCGAACGCGAGCGCCCAACGCGCAGCCACGTATCGCGCGATGGAGCCGAGCCCGGGGCCGAGCATGGCAGCCGTCTTGCGCAGCGCTTCGATCGCTTCGGCCGCGTCGGGTCCCGAGCCCGGCCCGGGCGGCACGGCGTGTCGCGAAGTGCGCGCGAGCCCGAGCGCCGCGTCGGCCGCGTCGGGATCCCGCTCGAGCGCTTCGCGGTAGAGACCGCGCGGCTCCTGCACGCGACCGGCGAGCTCGCTCGCGCGTGCGCCATCCACGAGGATCGCGGCCGCGAGCGCGCCGTCCTCCGTGGTGTTGGCGAGCCGCCGCAACGTCACGAGCGTGGACTTCTCGTCGCTCGCCGCCGCGTGCAGCTCGGCGAGCAGAAGGAGCGCGCTCGGGGTGCCCGGCTCGATCGACAGCGCCTCGTCGAGCGCCTTCTTCGAGCGCTCCGAGTCGCCCATGCGATGCCACGCCGCCTCTGCGAGCAACAGCAGCACCTCGACGCGTTCGGCGGGTGCGAGATCGGCCGCGAGCTCCGCCTCGCAGAGCTCGACCACCTCGCCCCACCGTCCCGACGCGGCCGCCGCGCGTCGCAGCGGGCGGATGGCTTCGACCTGCTTCGGATCCGCGGCGATCGCGTCCGAGTAGCAGGCCATCGACTCGTCGTGCCGGCGTAGGGTGCCCTCGAGGAGACGCGCCGCCGCGACGAGCAGCCGCGCGCGCGCCGGCCCGTCGTTCGTGCTCTCGGCGAGCTTCCGATAGAGCGCGACGCGGCGCGACGCGACCTCTTCGCTCGCGCCCACGAGCGGCAGCACCTCGACGCGGCGGCGACGCGACACGACCTTGCGCGCCGCCTCGGCGCCGAGGTCGCCACCGGCGCGTCGTGCCGGGCGACGCGCGCCGCCTGCCGCCGGACGTGGTGCCCGCGTATCGTGGACGTCACCGGTGGTGAGGGACGGACGCGACATGCGCGCGCCCGCCGACGCGGCCGCGGCGGCGGCGGCGGTCCCGTGCTCGGTGTCGTCGATCTCGAGGCTCGGCCGCTCTCCCGGCGAAGTTCCCAGCAACGCGTGCGACGCGCTGCTCGCGTCGGCATCCGTCGCCATCGCGGGCGGCGGCTGGCTGAAGGTCTCGTGTCCGAGCAACGCGTCGAGCTCGTCGTCGGCAGCGGCGGTGACGGCCACCTCGGGCTCGTCGCTCTCGTCGTCCGATGGCGCGGCGCGCGCCGGCGAGGGCACCGGAGCGGCCGGCGTCGGTGCGCGCGTGGGCGCCGGCTCGAGACGCGTGAGCGTGGCCTCTTCTTCGTCGTCGGTCGCCGTCGGAGGCAGAGGAGTCGGGGCCGCTTTCGTGTGCGGAACGAGCCGGGCCCCCGTCGGCTCGTCGTCGTCGAAGCCGACGCTGGCCGACGGCGGCAACGCCACGGGCGAGCTCGGCGTGAGCTCGGGAAGCTGCTGCGCCCCCGAAGGCGCCGGGATCTCCACGGAGTCGGTCGTGTCCGGCCCGTGCAGATCGACGGCGCCCGACCTGGGACCTCCGTCGGCTGCTCGACGGGGTCGGAGCGCGTCCAAGCTGGGACGCCCGGCTGGAGCGGGCCGCGGCGGCGAGATCAGGGGACGCGGGGGCGCCGTGGGGTGGGCCGAGGCGTCGGCGGCCGGAGGCGGTTTCGTGGGCCGGTTGCCCTCGTCGTCCGCGACGGGAGCCGCGCGGTCCATGGGCGGCGGTGCGCCCGAGAGTCGATCGATCTCGGCCAGCAGCAGATCGAGCTCTTCGTCGGTCGCGACCAGCGCGGAAGGCTTCGGTTGAGCCGGGGGCGGAACGATCTGCTCGCCCATGTCGACCGCACGCGTGACGTCGCCCGACGAAGGGTCGAGCTCGAAGAGGCTCGGCAGCGCGCTCGTCGCGCCCGCGACCACCTCCACCGACGGCGGCGGAGGCGCCGCGGGACGAGGCACGGGCGCCGCCATGGGCTGCGAGTCGACGGCATCGATGAGCTCGCGCGGGATCGGCGCGAACCGCGTGACCTCGTCGTCGTCGGTCAGCAGCACGTCGATGTCTCTCTGCTGACCAGGTGGCGGTGCCGCGGTGATGGGCTGCTGCAGGCTCGCCGGGACCTGGCCGATACCCGACCGACGCAGGCGGGCGACCTCGGCTTCGTCGGGTGGACGATAGAGCCGGCGACCCGAAGCGGCGTCGAGCGACTTGGCGGGACCGCTGCCGACGGCGGGACCGCCGCGCAGGTTCTCGCCGAGCGCCTGGCCCGGTTCGCGCGAACGATCCGCGTCCCACTCGTCGAGCGCGGTCTCCCAGTCGAGATCGTCGTCTTTCTTCTCGGTCACGATCCGATCAGTCCCAGCTCCCGCCGGAGCGTCGCCATCGCCGACGACGTCCAGAAGAGCAGCATCGCACGCCCTTCCGCCGAAGCCCTCACCGCACCCGGCGACAACGGGCCGTCCACGAGCCGGTCGAGCACCACGCTGAGCTCGCCGGCCCACACCGCGCCCACCCGATCGATGGTGCGCTTGGCGCCCTGCACCGCGTCCTCCGGTCGGCCGGGGCTGCCGCCTGCCTGGCGCGCGAGATCGGGCACCACCTTGCGAACCTTGCGCGACATCGCCTTGGTCATCGCGCGCAACGTCTCGTCGTAGCCGCGGGCGCCAGCCGGCGCCGTCACGGGCACACCCGCGGCGGCGACCGCCGCGACGAACGCGACGAGGGCGTCGTCGGGACGACGCACGAGCACCGTGGCGACCCCACGGCGCACCGCCGCGAGCGCACGAGCGACCTCGAAGCGTCGCAGAGGGGTCAGCGGCGCCGCGACGCCCGACCCGACCACGATGCACGGCGGATCCCCCGGCAAGCCGACCACGCGACCCGGGTCGTCGCCACCGACGTACACGTCGAGCTCGCCGATCCCGAGCCCTCGCGCGATCCCGATCACGCGATCGCGAACCGGGTGGGCCGTCTTCGGCGAGATCTTGTTCGAGCGCGACACGCCGAAGCGCGCCGGCTCGAGCCGGTCGGCCTCGGCGATCACCGAGCCCACCGTACGCAGCAGCTCCGCGTAGGGTCCCCGGTCGCGCGGGTCTGCGATCAACCGGTTGACGATCTCTTCGGTGAGCGGACGGGTGGGCTCCGGCGGCGTGCGGGTCAACAGACGCGACTGCTCCGCCTGCTCCTCGGGCGTCGCGTGACCGAGCGCCACGAGCGCGTCGAGCGCTCCCAGTCGGAGCGCTTCGTCCGATCGCCACTCGCCGATCTTCACCAACGCGCGAAGAGGCTCCGCTTCCGTCGGCTCCGTCTCGAGAGCCTGGCGTACGGCGACCTCGAATCGGCGGAGCGCGTCGTCGCGCATGGCCGGGTCGCTGACGAGGTCCATCAACGAGGCCGCTGCGGCCAGGTCGTCCGGCACCGACGCGAGCGCCCGACGGTACGCCGCGATGGCCGCGCTCGGATCACTTCGGTGGTCGCGATGGATGTCGCCGGCGCGCCGCTCGTAACGCGCGCGGATCGCGGCGGACGTCGTGAGCTCGGCCGCGATCCGGAGATACTCGACCGCGTCGTCCCAGAGGCGGCCGCGCAGCGCGATCTCGACGGCCCGCGATGCGACCGGCTCGTCGAGCAGCCCCAGATCGGCCACGGCGGCGATCTCGGCGAGCGCGGCGGCGTGATCGCCGAGGTGCTTGTCGAGGAAGTCCGACGCGCCGAGCCGCGCCGCGCGACGCTGGTTGGCCGGGATGTCGGCCGTCGCGAGACCGCGCAACGCGTCGATGGCGGAGGCCCAGTCGCCGCGTTGCACGTGGATCTCGCTCGAGAGCGCGAGCGCACCGACGTGCGAGGGCTCGAAGACGAGCACGCTCTCGAGCGCCGAGGCCGATCCGTCGATGTCGCCCATCGCGCGCAGCAGGCGTGCACGCTCCCAGAAGAGCTTCGTCAGCTCCTCTGAGTCGTCGGTCACGTCGATGCGCGCGGAGACGAGCGCCTCGAGGGCGGCCGTGTCGTTGCGCTGCTCGAGCAGGTCGTGCAGACGTCCGTAGGCCACGTCGCGCTTCGGATCGACCGACAACGAGGCGCGAAAGCGCGCTTCGGCGCCAGCGGCGTCTCCGAGCTGGTCCATGCGCACCACGCCGCCCTCTTCGTGGAACAGCGCCGCCTCGGGCAGGCCGACCGAGAGACGCGCGAGGCCGTCGCAGGAGCGTGCGACCTCGACCCACTGCTCGGTCTCGCGCGCGGACACGCGCAGGGTGTCGAGCGCGACCGCGTCGTCGCTTCGGACCTCGAGGACGCGCTGCGCGACCGACACGGCGTCGCCGAACCGTCCCGCGATCTCGAGCGCGAGCGCGTGGGAGCAGAGCAGATCCGCCGAGAGGCTCGCGCTCGTCGCCTTCGCGCGCATGCCGATCGCCTCGGCGACCGCACCAGGCTCCGCGTCCGTACCGAGCGCCTCGTCCATGGCGATGGCGGCCTGCGGGGCGTCGGGCGCCTGCTCGGCGATCTCGGCGGCGAGCAGCAGATCGTCGGTCGCGTCGTCGCCCGCGCCGCGGGACGCGGACTGCGCGCGCAACGCCGCCGTGCGCAACGAGGTGCGCGCGGTCGGATCCTTGATGGCGGACGCCAGCGCGAGCAACGATCGTGCACGTTCCGGCACGCGCGACGGCTCGCTCGCGACCAGCCTCAGGCGCGCGAGCAACGCCCACCGGTCGTCGGGCTGCGCCGCGAGCGTCGCTTCCACGGCGCGATCGGCGAGCTCGAGATCGCGCTGGCCGGACAACGCGAGACCCCCGAGCTCGCGCGCGATCCAGCGCACCGCGTCGCCGTCGGCGTCGGCCTGCAGACGCTCGATGGCGAGCGCGCGCAGGGTCGCATCGGGCGTCGCCTGCGGCATCAGCGCCAGCTCCAGCGCGGCGATCGGGCCGACGTGGGGGTCGTCGATCGCGCGACGCAGCGGGTCCTCGGCGAGCTCGGGCTTGCCCGCGACGAGGTCGTAGTGCTCGGCCAGCTCGAGCGTCGCGCGCCCCGGTCGCTCCGCCGCCGCTTCGCGCTCCGCGAGCGCCTCGCGCACGTGCAGCAGCAGACCGGCGTCGCCGCGTTTCTCCGCCAGCCGTCGCATCGCGAGCAGCGGCCCTGGGGACGTCTGGTTGCGGTCGGCCGCCTCCTCGTACGTGCGCACCGCGCCGTCGAGATCCCCGGCCGCCTCGGCGGCGGCGCCCGCGAGGAGCAGTCGCGTCTCGGCGGCGCCCGCTTCGGCTTCGGCCTCGGCGGCGCGACGCAACAGCTCCACCACCTCTGCCGCCGCTCCCGACGCACGCAGCGCTTCCACCCGACCCGCGACCGCGTACGGGCTCGCGGCGTGTTTCTCGAGCGCCGCCGCGAACGCCTCCGACGCGGCGTGATCCTCGCCGCCCCGCGACAACGCACGGCCGGCCGCCGACAGGTGCGCTGCCGCGAGCAGATCGTCGGTCGAAGCGGCCGCGAGCGCTCGGTGCGCGTCGGCGAGCACCTTCCAGTTGCGCTCCTCGACCGCGAGCGCACGGCGCGCCTCGAGCGCCCAGCGAGATGCCGGCCCGCCGCGTGCGATCGAGGCGTCGAGCGCGGCCGCCGCGCGCGTGTGGTCCGCGAGCGGTCCCCTGCACAGCCGGAACAGCTCGCGTGAGAGCGCCGCGTGCTCGTCGTCCTCGATCGGCTCGGCCAGGAGCGCGTCCACCGCGTCCGCGGCCTTGGCCGCGTCGGTGGCGCCGCCTACCCCGCGCAACACCGCCGCCACCAGATCGCGCCGCAGCACGACCACCGTGTCGTCGGCGCGTGGACCGTCTGTCCGCGCCGCCTGCGCGCGCGCGAGCGCGGCTTCGTACGCCGCGACCGCCTGCGCCGAGTTGCCTGCGCGCCGCTCCCAGAGCTCGGCCGCGCGCCACTGCGCTCCGATCCGCGCCGACGGCGCGACACCGTCGCGATCGTGGCTCGCGTAGAGCTCGGCGGTGGCGGCGACGTCGCCCGCATCGAGCAACATGTCCTCGAGGAAGGCGCGGACCGAGAGCGACGCCGGATCGCTCTCGAGCGCCAACGCGAGCTCCTTGCGCGCCGCCGCGAGATCGCCGGACGCCACGTGCGCCTCGGCCAGCCGCATGCGCAACGCCGCCGCGCTCGGGCCATCGGCGCTCTGCTCGAGCTGGTCGAGCAGCGTTCGCGCGATGCCCGCCGAGCGCGCGAGGTCACCCGCGAGCTCCACCATCATCATCTGCTCGCGCAGGAGCAGCACGTCGCCCGGTCGGTGCGCGAGCGCGCGATCGTAGAGCTCCACCGCGTCGTTCGGCCGCTCGAGCCGCAGGCCGCGCAGCAGCGCCGCCCGGCGCAGCAGATCCACCGCGACGCCCGGACACTCCTCGGGCTCGGCAGGCGCGTCGATCCCCTCGCCGGGGCCGCCTTCGGACATCGTCGTCGAGGACGAAGACCTCGCCTCCGCGAACGTCGCCATCGCCTCGAGCGTCTCGGCCTGCTCCTGCGCGCGCTCGTGACGCGCAGCCAACCGCTCGAGCGCCGAGAGCATCCGCCAACGACAGGGCAGCGCCACCGCGGCTTCTCGGAGCGCGGCGGCCGCGCCGTCCACGTCACCCTCCGACTCGCGCTCCACGGCGACCTCGGCGAGCAACACCGAGCGGAGCGACGGGTCGGTCGCCAGTCGTGCGCGCGCCTCGAGCACCGTCGAGATCGGCAGCCCGTCCTGCGCCACGGCGTGACGCTGCTCGAGCATCATCCATCCCGCGCGCGAGGTCGCGTCGTCGCCGACGGCCTCCTCGAAGGCCGCGACGGCCTCGCCCGGCGAGCTCAGGTGATCCTCGAGCAGGATGCCTTTGTCGACGAGCGCGCTGGCGCGATCGACCGGCCCGGGCGCGGCTTTCGCCTCGGCCTCGTAGAGACGCAGCAGGTTGCGAAGCGACCTGCGTCGCTCGAACACCTGCGTCAGCGCGAAGAGCGGCGCGCGGAACGACGGCTGCGCGTTGAACGCGGCCAGGTAGTCCTTCACGGCCTGCGCTTCGTTCCCGTACGCCTGCTCGGTCGCGGCGATCTCGTGCAGCAGGTGCGCGCGGCGCGTCCGATCGGTGCTCGCCTCGAGCTCGGCGCGCAGCCCCACGAGACGGCCCGCGATGCGACGCTTGCGCGCCTCGGCCGCCGGATCGGCCGGCTCGGGCGCCGCGGCCTCGCTCGGCGCGCCCTCGGTCTCGCCCGCACCCTCGCCGGTCTCGCCGGACGAGGGCTCGTCGGGAGCGCCGGGCGGCGACGTCAGCCGAAACGGGGCCGACATGGGATCGAGCCCACGGTCCGCCGGAGAGGGGATCCTCGGAGCGGGAACGACGAACGCCGCGCTCTCGTGCGTGTCGGCCATCTCGCCGCCGGCTTCGCCCGCGGGCACGGGTGTGCGTGCCTCGGTCGCACGCTCCGGCGGCGATGGCTCCGGCCCTGCGACGCTCGGAGCCGGCTCCGATACGTGGCGCACCTCGATCACCGGCTCGGAAGGCGCCGCCGCGGTCTCGTCCTCGGAGCCGGGACGGGTCACCACGGGCATCTCGCCCCGCGACGGCGGACGCGGCACCGCGGGCATCTCGCCGTGCGATGCGGGCCGCGGCACCGAAGGCATCCCCGGCTGTGATCCCGGTCGCACGGCGGCGAAGGCAGGACGCGACGTCGTGTCGCGCGCTTCGCGCGGCACCGGAGGCGGCCGGGGCACCGTCATCGCCGCAACCTCCGAGGGGAGGATCGATCCCGGGTCGATGGAGATCCGTTCGCTCGGCTCGTCGAAGCTCGCCGGTCTCGGCGTGGCCGCCACGACGGGCTCCGGTTCGCCCGCGTGCGCCACCGTCTCGCCGGCGGCCGCGGCGGAGGCCGGCCCCGAGCCCGACGCCC
>JADZFZ010001089.1 GCA_020854145.1 Deltaproteobacteria bacterium
ATCCTTCCCGCGCGCGACGCGGGGGATCCGTTCGGGGACGCGGGACCGCTCGGGCCGCCCGAGTGGGAGGCGCTCGACGTCGTCGACGCGGGCGAGTGCGATCCGCTGATCGCGTGCGGCGGCGACGAGGTCGGCACGTGGGACGTCGCGGGCGGGTGCATCGAGGTTCCGGTGCCGATGGAGCTCATGCGTTGCCCGGGTGCGGCGGTCACGCGTCGCGAGGGACGCGCGCGCGGGCGCGTGACGTTCGAGGACGGCGTCGCGGATCGCACCGCGCAGTTCGAGGTCGAGATCGAGGTCTTCGTGCCCGAGCTGTGCGCGGGCTTCGTCGGCGGATGCGAGGTCATCGCCTCGCGGTTCGCCGCCGTCGCGCCCGACTCGGCGTGTGTCACCGAGGCCGAAGGGGACTGTCGCTGCGCGGCGCGACAGTCCGGGGTGATCGACGACGGGGACGCGTACGCCATCGAGTCCAACCAGATCGTCTCGACCACGTCGGGCAAACGCTGGGACTACTGCGTGGAGGGTACGCGCCTGCGTTACCGCGACGTCAGCGGCACCACGATGCTCGAGCCGGGCATCATCACGCTCGAGCGACGCTGAACGCGGGCTCGACCGAGGTCGCCTCCGGGCGGGTCACAACCCCGAGGGATCCATCCGGCGGCGCATCACCTCGGTCAGCACGCGTCGCAGGGTCCGCTGCGAGGCGAGCTCCACGCGCGTCCGGCACGTCGCGCGCTCGTCGCCACGCGCGCCCCAACGAGCCTCGGGACAGTCGCCCGGATGGAACCCGTAGGTGAGCGGGATCTCGCGCTCCACGATCGCATCGAGCCGCAGCTCGATCTCGGAGCCGTCGCTCCGCCGGTAGCTCACGCGCTCCGCGCGCAGCGCCGCGGCCATCGCGACGCGGACCGCGTCGACGTCGTGCTGGCCCCGGACGAGACCCGGCTCGTGCGTCACGCGCCACGCCAGCAGTCGCGCCTCCTCGATCGCGACGAGCATCTCGAGCTCGCGGCGCATGGGATCGATGCGGTGCCACGCGGGGTCGGCGCCGATTCCCGAGAAGGGACGCTCCGGGATCGTCTGCCATCGTTCGGGTGGGAGCGCGCGGACCGCGTCTGCGCGCATCACGACGGCGCGGTGCAGTCGCGTCACGGCCCCGCGGATGGCGTCGCGGACGTCGAGCGCGACGGGGTTCTGGATGGCCGCCATGCGCGCGTAGAAGCGCTCCGGCGACATCGCGGCCTGCTCGAGCGACGGCGGCGGGAGCCACGGGCGCACGCGGATCTCGTCGTCGGTCATCGGCCGCACGACACCGCGATCGACGATGGGCGGTCGGAACGCCTTGAAGCCGTCGGTCGTGACCGGAAGGAACCCGAACCAGGACTGCGTGAAGCGCTTGTGCGTGACGCTCGTGTCCGGGTGCCCGTCGATCGCGTAGAGCGCGCCGAACCGGCCCGGCGCGGGAGAGGCCCACTGGCTGACCATCAACACGTGCCCGGCGGCATCCACGTAGACGGTGCCCGGTCGAAGCGACGCGCGTTCGAGCGCGACCGGATAGAAGTCGCTCTCGGGGTCGTCGGGCAGCGTCCGCGCGGTGCCCGCGTGCACGACGGTCTGACCGAGCCACGAGACGAAGCGCATGAAGCGGATCACCTCGTCGCGTCCCCAACGTCCGGCCGAGCGCTGGTTCGTCACCGTCGTGCGGCACGTGGGCCCGTCGCGCGCCGTGCCGCGCGAGCACCACTGCGCGAGGAACGGCAGCCGCATCTTCCACGCGAAGTAGGCGCGCAGCGCGTAGAGCGTGTCGGCGCAGTCGGTGAGCAGCATGAGACGCCGGCCGCGCCGCCCGCTGTCCTCTCCGAGCGCGAGATAGTCGTAGAGCACGTTGCGCGCCTGGTCGCGCGTCGCCTGGTGCAGCGGGTTCCACGACGCGTGCGCGCCGGGCACGACGTGGAACATCGTCGCGATCCACGCGGAGAACAGCGTCTCGTGGCGGGCGTCCCACTCGGCCTCGATGGGCCAGAGGTCGGCGTCCGTCCGCGCGTACGGCGAGGGACGCGGCGCGTCGGCTGCGACGACCGTGGTGCTCGCGGACGCGAGCTCGCGCCCGCCGGCATCGAGCACGCGAACCGTCAAGGGCCCGGCCGTGACCGGCGGAGTCCACGCTGCGAGGATGGCGGTCGGGCCTTCGCCGCCGAGCAGCCGCTCCGGTTGGATGGGGCCGTCCGCGCCTTCGATGACGATCCGGCTCCCGCCGAGATCGCCGAGCCGCCCGACGAGCACCCGCACGGGCTCTCCCGCGCGCGGTACCTTCGGCGCGACGAGCACGTGTACCTCGTCGATCGGCCCGCCGAGCACCATCGGCGCCGCGCGCGCGCGCACGCACGGAAGCACGACGGCCGCCAGCGACGAGACCAGCAACGACACGAGCAGCGTTCGACGCCGCGACGCCATCACGCGCGCAGTCTCGCATCGGGCTTCGCGTGCGCGCGACTTTCGGGACGGCCGCCCGATCCGGAGGCAGAGCGGACTCCGTCGCGCTCGCCGTGTACTCTCGGGCGCCGAGGTCCCGTGAAGCCCCTTCTCCTCGTCTCGTGGGTCGCGCTCGCCGCAGGGTGTTGCTGTCCTCTCGGCAGCCTCCAGCCATCGAGCTCATCGTCGAGCTCGACGCCGGTCGTCACGCCGACGTTCCCGCCGCCGGCGGTCCCGACCGCTCCGGTGCCGCCGCCGGAGCCGCCGCCGGTGCCGCCGCCCGTCGCGCCACCGTCGGGAAGCGGCGCGAGCGGTGCGACCCGTCCGCCGCCCGCCTCCTTCGGCATCCAGGCCTGCGACGACTACGCGGCGGCCGCGTGCTCGTGCGCCAACGCGATGGTGCGCGACAGCCTCTGCGACGGCGCGCACACCTCGTTCAACAGCTGGCGCAACGCCGTTCGTTTCGCGTCGACGCGCTCGACGATCGAGACGGCCTGCCGCAACATGATCGGGACGATCACCAACGCCTGCAGCCGCTGACGCGTGCGACCTGCGGGGGCCGGGCGCTGCACGCGCGCGCTCCGCGTCCGCGCGGGATCACGGCGATCCATCCTCGCAGCGGGAGGGCGACCCGTGCACGCGGTGGTATCGTCGACCCGTGCCGCGTGCGGAGCCGAGGGGCGCGTCGACGAGGCTCATCGCCCTCGCGATGCTCGGCGCGGCCGCGCTCGGCGCGTGCGTGATCGAGCCGCTCGAGCTCGACGGGAAACGTTGCCCGTGCAGCGGCGCGTGGGTCTGCGACACGGCGCGCGACGTGTGCGTACGCGACGGCGGGATGGACTCCGGGATCGAAGACGCACGCACGCTCGATCGTGCAGCCGCCGACGTGGCGCGATCCGACGCGCCGCGCGACGCGACGGAGCAGGACGATCTCGGAGCCCCCGACGCCGGCGATCCCGGGCCCACGCGATGCGACGACGTGCTGTCCGACGCGATCTTCTGCGACGGTTTCGAAGCCACCGATCCGGCCGCAGGGATCCTCGAGCCGTGGGGCTTCGAGCTGATCTTCGGCGGCACCGGCGAGCTCGCGACGGTCGACGATCCGGTGCGCCACGGAGAGCGTGCGCTCCGTGCGACCACCTTCGAGAACGGCGCGCGCGCGGCCATCGGCGTCACGCGCGACGACCTGCCGAGCGACGGCACGATGTGGGTACGCATGTGGCTCTACCTGCCGGGCGACGTCGAGGTCGACAGCATCAGCCTCCTCTACGTGGGCAACCGAGACGGCAGCGAAGGCGTCTCCGCGCAGACCTACGGCGGAGGCCGCATCGCGCAGTGGATCGGTCCCGCCGACCAATGGCACGGCACCGAGACCTCGCTGCCGCGCGACCGCTGGACCTGCATCCAGTATCGCGTCGAGATCGCCGACGTGGGCGGCGAGATCGAGCTCTTCGTCGACGACGAGCCCGCGGGCCTCTTCGTCGACCTCGACACCCTCGCCACCGGCGGCTTCGCCGGCCTCGAAGCGGGCATCGAGTACACCGGCGACACCCAGCTCCCCCTCACCCTCTACGTCGACGAAGTCGCCCTCTCCCGCACCCGCCTCCCCTGCGACTAGGGGGACAGGATCGACGTGTACAACCTCGCGGAATCACAGGCTCCGTAGGCGAGCAGTTCCAATCCGTTCCGTGTGTCCTCGGCGCGAAGTGCGCCCGGGCACCTGGCCGGGCTATGGTCGCTCGCCGCGCATGAGCCCACGCAGCTCGTTGCCTCCGCCGAGACAGGGCGCCGTCGGGCTGCTCCTCCGACGCGTTCCCGCGCTCGCCTCGCTGCGCGACTACGGCTTCGCGACGGCGCGCGGTGACGTCGTCGCCGGCTTCTCGGTGGCGGCGGTCGCGGTGCCGCAAGCCATGGCCTACGCGCTCATCGTCGGCGTGCCCCCCGTCTACGGGCTCTACACGGCCATCGTCATGACGACCGTCGGCGCGCTGCTCGACTCGTCGCGCCAGCTCATCAACGGTCCCACCAACGCCATCTCCATCGCGCTCGCGAGCGCCATCGGCGCAGCGACCGCGAGCCCCGACGAGCGCGTGCAGGCGGCCATCCTCATGGCGCTCCTCGTCGGCGGGATCCAGCTCGCGATCAGCCTGCTCCGCCTGGGCGATCTCACCCGCTACATCTCGCACTCCGTCATCGTCGGGTTCACGGCGGGCGCGAGCGTCCTGCTCGTGCTCGACCAGACGAAGAACGTGCTCGGTCTGCGCGCCGCCGGCGACGCGCACGACCACTTCCTCGTGCGCTTCTGGCTCACGCTCGTCGAAGGCGGGGCGGTCCACGGCGCGACGGTGGCGGTCGGCGCGTCGGCCGTCGCGCTGGCGCTCGCGATCCGATGGGTCAAGGCGCGCTTGCGCTCGCCGCTCGTTCCGGAGTTCCTGATCGTGGTCGTGCTCTCCGCCGTGGCGAGCAGCGTGCTCGGGCTCGAGGCGCACGGGGTCGCCGTCGTCGGCGACATCCCGGCGCACCTGCCGACTCCGCAGCTGCCGCACCTGTCGGCCGACCGCATGCGCGAGCTCGCCAGCAGCGCGCTCGCCATCGCGCTGCTCGGTTTGCTCGAGGCCATCGCGATGGCCAAGGCGATCGCCGCCGTCACGCGGCAGAAGCTGGACCTCAACCAGCAGTGCCTGAGCGAGGGCTTCGCGAACGTCGTCGGCAGCTTCTTCCAGTGTTTCCCGGGTTCCGGCTCGCTCACGCGCTCCGCCGTCAATCAGCAGGCGGGCGGCCAGACGCAGTGGTCGGGCGTCGTCTCGGCGGTCGCAGTGGCGCTGACGATGCTGCTCTTCGCGCCCTACGCGCGCTTCATCCCGCGCGCAGCCCTCGCGGCGCTGCTGATGTTGACCGCGGCGAAGATGGTCAGCCTCCGCGACGTTCGGTACCACGTGCGCGTCTCGCGGTTCGACGCCGTGATCGTCGCAGTGACCGCGGTCGCCGCCGTTGCCATCTCGATCGAGTTCTGCGTCCTCATCGGCGTGTTCCTCTCGTTCCTGCTCGCGGTGCCGCGAACGGGCCAGATGCTCCTGACCGAGTTCGTCGTGACGAAGGAGGGCACGGTCCACGAGCGACTCCCGGAGGACGAGCTCTGCGGGCACATCCTCATCTTCGGGCTCGAGGGCGAGATGTTCTTCGGCGCATCGACGAGCCTCGAGAGCCACCTCGAGGTCATCGAAGGGCGCGTCGAGCCGCACACGCGCGTCGTCGTCATGCGCATGAAGCGCGCGCGCAACCCGGATGCCGTGGGCATGGCGCACTTCGAAGGTTTTCTCGATCGGCTCGCCGCGCGAGGCGTGCACGTGATCGTGTGCGGCGTGCGTTACGAGATGTACGCCGTGTTCGAGCGTTGCGGGCTCGCGGCGAAGCTGGACCCGAAGCAGGTCTTCCTCGAGCAGCCGGTCCGGCAGACGAGCACGCTGATGGCGATCCGCCACGCGGTCGAGCTGCTCGACGATGGTTGCGCGCGCTGTCCGGCGAAGCAGGGCGCCGCCGCCGACGATCAGAAGAAGGAGCTGTACTACGCGCCGTGAGACGCGTGCGTCGCGTCGACCGGGCGCGCGGAAACGCCCAGAAACAGGGCGTCTCGGAGGGATTGGAAGTGCTCGTCCAGGAAGCTCGTGATTCCGCGTGGTTGTACACGTCGATCCTGTCCCTCGTGATGGCGGGTTGTCACTGTCGGCCGCCGGAGCCGGAGGGGCCGATCGAGTGGGAGCGCATGCCGGTGCGCGCGGCGGCGGGTGAAGCGCTGCTGAAGGACGTCGCGGGGACGGGGCCCGACGACGTGTGGGCGGTGGGCGAGGCCCGCTCCGGCGCTTCGACGGGGTTACCCGCCGGCTGCGCGTTCCACTTCGACGGGCAGCGTTGGACCGAGTCCGCGTTGCCCGCGGGGACCGGGTCGCTGAACGCCGTCGCTCCCGTGTCGCGCACCGACGTGTGGGCCGCGAGCGCGACGGGCACGGTGCTGCGCTTCGACGGGCGTGCGTGGACGCCGCAGACGATGCCCGAGGACATGCGCACGGTTCAGATCACGAGCTTCTCCATCGTCCCGGGCGGAGAGCTGTGGGCGACCGTCAATCGTCGCGGACGGATCCTCCGACGCCGGGTCGGGTCGGACTGGACGTGGGTGTCGGTCGACGCGATGCCCGAGTCGCAGCCGCTCGCGATCTGGGCGACGAGCAGCACGAACGCGTGGATCCCGTCGGGCCGCGCCGCGCGCTTCGACGGCCAGCGATGGCAGCGCGTCGTGGTCGGCGGCGGCACGCTCAACGCGGTCCACGGCACGGGCCCGAACGACGTCTGGATGGTCGGCGGACGCGGCGGGAACCTGAGCGTCTTCAGCTGGCAGGCCATCGGCTACCACCACGACGGGCGCGCGTGGTCGGAGGTCCCGATGCCGCCGGACACGCTCTTCATGCACGACGTCTGCGCGACGTCCCCGAACGAGGCCGTCGCCGTCGGCGCGCACGGTCACGCGCTCCGCTGGAACGGACGAGCCTGGCGTCGCAGCCGCACGGGCTTCGAAGCGCGACAGCCCGCTCCGTTCCCGAACCTGACGGCGCTCTCCTGCTGGCCCGGACACGCGATGGCCGTGGGCGTGATCGGTCCGAACGTGCTGCGTCTGCGCTCGGGCAGGTGAGGCCTGGGCTAGGCAAGATGGGGCCGAGGGCCTAGAGACCCTGTCTGGACACGCCGAGCCGATCGGACAAACGCGTCTCGCCGTGGCGCCTTCTCGCGCTCGCACGGCCCGAGCGCGGTGCGCTCGTCGCGGGCACGGCGGCGCTCGTGATCGCGAGCGGCGCGAGCCTCGTGTACCCGCAGGCGATCCGCTGGCTGCTCGACGAGGCGCTCGGGCGACGCGACGTGCACATCATCGATCGCACGGCGCTCGTGATGTCGGCGGTGCTCACGGTGCAGGCCGTCGCGACCGCGCTCCGCTACAAGCTCTTCACCTCCGCGGGCGAGCGCGTCGTGGCGCGTCTGCGCGCGCAGCTCTACGAGGCCATCGTCCGACAGGAGATCGCGTTCTTCGACGCGCGTCGCACGGGCGAGCTCACGAGCCGTCTCGCGTCGGACACGCAGGTCGTGCAGAACGCCGTGAGCGTCAACATCTCGATGCTCCTGCGCAACGCTGCCACCGCGTTCGGCGGCGTGGCGCTCCTCGTGTGGACGTCGCCGCGCCTGGCCGCGCTGATGCTCGCCGTCGTGCCCCCGGTCGCGATCGGCGCGGTGCTCTGGGGACGCGTGCTGCGCAAGCTGAGCAAACGCGTTCAAGACGCGCTCGCCGACGCATCGCACGTCGCCGAGGAGAGCCTCGGTGGGATCCGCACCGTGCGCGCGTTCGGCGCCGAGCCGCTCGAGCGCAGGCGTTACGACGCCGCGAACGACCGCAGCCTCCTTCTCGCGATCAAGCGCGTCGACGTCGGTGCGTCGTTCGTCGGCATCGTGATGCTCGCCGCGCTCGGTGCCGGCTCGCTCGTGCTCTGGTACGGAGGCAGGCTCGTGATCGCCGGCGATCTCTCCGTCGGCAGCTTGACCTCGTTCCTCGTCTACACGTTGCTCGTCGCCACCTCCGTCGGCGCGCTCTCGGACTTGTGGATCCAGCTCGCGCGCGCCACCGGGTCGGCCGAGCGCATCTTCGAGATCCTCGATCGCGCGCCCGCGATGCCGCTCGAAGGTGGCCTGCGTCCCGCCGAAGCCCGCGGCGAGGTGCGCTTCGATCACGTGCGATTCCGCTATCCCGCGCGTCCGGACGTCGAGGTCCTCGGGGGCATCGATCTGGCGCTGTCTCCGGGCGAGACCGTCGCCATCGTCGGTGCCTCCGGCGCCGGCAAGTCGACCCTCGCCGCGCTGCTCACGCGCCTCTACGACCCGACCGAGGGACGCGTGCTGCTCGACGGCCACGATCTGCGCGACCTCGATCCGTCGTGGCTCCACCGCGTGATCGGCGTCGTGCCGCAGGAGCCCACCCTCTTCTCGACGAGCATCGCCGACAACGTGCGCTACGGCCGTCCCGACGCGACCGATGCCGAGGTCGAGTCCGCGTGCCGTTCCTCGCACGCGCACGAGTTCGTGGCGCGTCAGCCCGACGGCTACGCGACGCTCGTCGGCGAACGAGGGATCGCGCTGTCGGGCGGGCAACGCCAGCGTGTCGCCATCGCGCGCGCGTTGCTCCAGGACCCACGCGTGCTCGTGCTCGACGAGGCCACGAGCGCGCTCGACGCCGAGAGCGAGCACCTCGTGCAGGAGGCGCTCGAACGGCTCGCCGTCGGACGCACCGTGCTCGTGATCGCGCACCGGCTCTCCACGGTGATGAACGCCGATCGCGTGGTCGTGCTCGACGAAGGCCGCGTGGCCGAGACGGGCGACCACCGATCGCTCCTCGAGCGCGGCGGGCTCTACAAGCGCCTCGTCGAGCGGCAGCTCGGCCGCGCCGCCTGATCGACGTCGCGTCGATCACGAGAGTGCCCTGCTAGATTCGCGCGATGTCTTCGCGCTCGCTGGTGGCCCTCGTCGCGCTCTCGCTCGGTCTGCTGCTCTTCGCGTGCGGCGACGACGACGGCGACACGACGCCGACACCCGACTCCGGTCCTACCGACGGCGGCGCCCTCGACGTCTTCGTCCCCATGCCCGATGCCGCACCCGATGCGGCGGCCGACGCAGGGCGCGACGCGGCTCCGCCACCGTGTCGCGCGGACGTGAGCTCGACGCTCGACGGCGTGCGCATCGAGATGCCGGACCAGCCGTGCACCTTCACGCTGGCGGAGGCCGCCGCCGGGATCGACTTCCTCTACGACGTCGTGGTCGACTCCCAGGTGGACGGCGTCACCTACACGCGTGGCTGCTTCGAGCCCGGTCCGAGCGGGCTCGTCACGTCCGAGGTCGTCGCAGGAGGTGGCCAGCGTTACTGCGTCTGCGACGTCGGGCTCTGCATGAGCACGATGGAGATGCGCGATCTGCCGGCCGGCGCGCACCGCTCGACGTTCCACTGGGAGGGTCGCAACTGGGAGGGCCCGTCGGACACGGGGATGCCGATGGGCCCCGCGTTCCCGGTGGGCGACTACACGCTCGAGATCACGTCTTCCGGGATGCACGCGGGGACGTCCTTCGAGCTGCGCACGCGATTCCCGGTCCATCTCGTGCCGTGATCTCGTCCGGGTGCCCGGACGACGACGGCGCTCACGCGGCGAGGTGCAACCGCTCGCGCGCGACGCGCACCGTGGCGCGCATGCCCCAACCGAGCTCGATGCGGTCGTCCTCGATGCCGTCGGCGAAGACCACGCCGCCTTCGTTCATCTCGCTCACGACCTCGAGCGCCGCGCCTTCGGCCACGATGCCTTCGGTGAGCGTCACGCCGGTCGCCACGCTCGGGAACGCCTCGCGCACGAGGAACGCGAGCGTGCGATCGGACGGCGCTGGCAACGGGACGGGGCTCTTTCGCTGCAGGCAGATGCTGCGTGCCCACCCGGTCGCGCCCGTTCCCGTCGCCACCACCACTCCGCTCGACGAGTGGCGCTCCTCGCGCGTCTCGGCGCGCACGCGGTAGCGCGCCGATTGGTGTGTCCGCTGGCCCACGAAGACCTCGTTGAGCGCGAGCAGGCGCTGGCCGTCGTCGAGGCTCGCCTCGGCCATGGTGCGCTCCTCGACCTTCAGCGTGCCCGCGACGGCGTCGCGCATCGCAGCGCCCACGCGGTCGGCGCGATGGCGCACCAGCACGCCGTCGAACGTCGCGGGGTCGGGGTTGACGCCGATGACCGTCTGCCCGTCGAGGTACTTGGCGACGTTGGGCACGAGGCCGTCCTGCCCGACGGCCACGACCACGTCGCCCGGCTCGAACACCCAGCGCGGCAGGTCGGCGCGCGTCACGTGACTGCGCCGCCACGAGAGCGGGATCGCGCGCATCACCTGCTCGAGCGTCGCGCGGATCCGGAGGTGACGCTCCTCGACGTCGCGGAGCGACTGCCCCCTGCGCTCGAGGAAGAAGCTCGCTTGCGCGCGGGTGCCGTGTCGCGCCACGAGCGACTCGAGCTCGCTCGGACGCGACACGACGACGACGCGCGGTGCGACGGTGCTCATCGGCGCGGCTTGGCGGGCTCGGCGCCGGCCTCGAGCGCGCGCGTGCCGGCGCTCACGAGGTGCGTGAGCATCGGACCGAGCGCCTCCGGCGAGAGCGTGAGGTGGTCGATGGACGTGAGGTTGCCCGCGAGCTCCTTGGCGGCGAGCGCCGCCAGCACCGCGACGGGCGTCTCGCGCATCACGATCATGCGCTCGCGCTCCGCCTCGACCTTCGCGCCCTCGATCACGCGCACGCTGGAGGCCTGCGCCTCGCTCGACAGACGCGTCTTCTCGGCTTCGCTCGTGGCCGCGATGCGTTGCGCCTCGGCGTCTTCGCCGGCTTGTCGCCGCGCGTTCTGCCCGCGCTGCGCGATCAGCTGCTCCTCGCGGCGCGCGAGCTCGATGCGGTTCTGCAGCTCGTTCTCCTGGATCGCGCGCTCCTTCTCGACGGCGAGCGCGCGACGCGCGAACGCGGCCTCGTCGGCCTCCTGCTGGATGCGCTCGCGCATCGGCGACTCCAACGCGCGCTCGAGATCGGGCGTCGGCTTCACCGAGGAGACGCGCACGCTGCCCACGGCGATCCCCATCTCCGAGAGCGTGGCGTCTTCCGCGAGCGCCGCCTCGACGCGCTGCCGGATGATGGACGTCCCCTCCACGAGCACCTCGCGAATCGGCGTCGCTCCGACGTAGTCGAGCGCGTGCTGCTGCGCGAGGTTCGACAGGAGCAGGGCCAGCTTCTCGAGCGGGTCGCGCCGGAACGCGCCGGTCGTCGGGTCGATCGTGAAGTCCACGCGATCGGCCACACGCACCGGATCCATCAGGCGATAGCTGAGCACGCCCTGCACCGAGACGTCCTGGAAGTCCGACGTCCGGCCGTGGAACACGAGCGCGAGCTCGCGGTCGTCGACCGGGACCTCGACGAGGCTCGACGACATCGGGAAGAACCAGAACGACAATCCTCTGCCCGACCGTCGGAGGCGCCCTCGACGGTAGTGCAGCACGTGCGACGAGGCGTCGACGCGCAGGTGGCGGACGAAGGGTAGACGCGTGATCTCGGCCATGGACGTGCCTTCCTCCGGCGCGCGCGTCACGGCGCGCCGGGTCACTGAG
>JADZFZ010001090.1 GCA_020854145.1 Deltaproteobacteria bacterium
GCCACGGACTTGACTGGCCCTAGGGGGCCTGTAGCTTCGCCGCGATGGCAGTGCGGCTCGAGGTCACGCCACCCTCGGCGGGTACGGCGCAACCCGAGCCGCTGGTCTACGGCTTCGACCAGCCGCGCATCACGATCGGGCGGGCCGCGAGCGCCGACGTGCGTCTGCCGTCGCGCACCGTGAGCGACACGCACGCGATCATCCGGCTCGAGGACGGTGCGTTCGCGCTCGTCGATCAGGGCTCGACGAACGGCACGTCGCACAACGGGCAACCGATGGTCGAGGGGCGCCGCAAGCTCCTTCGCGCCGGCGACCGCATCGATGTCGCGGGTTACCGGATCGTCTTCCAGGAGACGGTCAGGATCGACTCGACGACGACGCCCGAGAGGACCGCGGGTCTGGCGCGACGCATCGTGCGCGAAGCGCTCGGCGTGTTGCCCGCGGAGCGCAGGAGCCCGGTGATCCACGTCGTCGGCGGGCCCGACGTCGGCGCGAAGCTCACGCTGGGCGACCCGGGCTGCAAGCTGGTCGTGGGCCGCGACGACGCATGTGATCTGCGCCTGTCGGACGCCGACGTGTCGCGCACGCACGTCGAGCTCTCGCGCGATTGGGAAGGCGTCACGGTGCGCGATCTCGGGAGCAAGAACGGGATGAGCGTCAACGGGCGCCGGCTCGGCGAGCGACGCCTGCGCGACCGCGACGAGATCGTGATCGCCTCCACGGTGCTCGCGTTCGAGGACGCGGCGGATGGCTACCTGCGCGAGATCGAGGGCGGCGCGGACGAGAAGATCGGCGCCGCGCAGGCGGACGCAGCTGGCGCGCCGACGGAGGGTGTCGAGAGCGTCGCATCCTCGCCTGCACCTTCCGGCGCGCCCATCGGCGAAGGCGCAAAGCCGCCCGACGACGCTTCGCCAGGTTCCGCCGATGGCGCGCGCACCGGGACCGTCGGCCCGATGGCCGCGGCTCCGGCGGGCGGCGAGGCTCGGTCGGCGGCGCTCGCGCCTCCCCCACGTCGGGCGCCCCGCCGCGGCGGCGGGCGCAGCATCGCGGACGTGATCGTCTTTCTGCTCGCGGCGGTCGTGCTCGTCGGGAGCGTCGCTGCGCTGGTCGTGCTCCTGCGGGCGGGGTGAGACGATGAGGCGCGGGATCGTGGTGGCAGCGGTCGTCGGTGCGGCGTGGCTGGGTGCGTCCGGCTCCGCGCCGGTCCGCGCCCAGAGCGCGCCGACGGACGACGCCGGCACGCTGGAGGCGGCGCGTGCGCGGCTGCGTCAGGGTCGTGCGTTCTTCGAGCAGCAGAACTTCGAGGCGGCGGTCGTCGAGTTCGAGACGGCCTATCGGCTGCGTCCGCACCCGACGCTGCTCTACAACATCGGCCAGTGTTACGAGCGCCTCTTCCGCTACGCGCGCGCACGCGACTCCTACGAACGGTACGTCGCGACGGCCCCGCCCGACGACGCGGATCGTGCAGCCGTGCAACAGCGGATCGCCGCGCTCGACACGGTGCTCGGCGCTCTCGAGATCCGTACGAACGTCGCGAGCGCGCAGGTCTGGATCGACGGTCGGCTCGAAGGCACGGCTCCGGGAACCGTCCGCGTCGACGCCGGTCGCCACCGCGTGGAGCTGCGCGCGCGGGGGTACCTGCCCGAGGCCACGCAGGTCGAGATCGCCGGGCGAGAGACGGAACGGGTAGCGCTTCGGTTGAGCCGCGCGGGGGGAGGGGGCGTGCACCCCGCGGTGTTCTTCACCGCCGCGGGTCTCGCGGTCGCCGCCGCGGGGACGGGTGCGGTGTTGGGCGTGCGCGCCCTCGACCTGTCGGACGAGTACGAGGGAAATCCGCGACGGACGCGCGAGCAGCAGAGCGAAGGCGAGACGGCTGCGGTGCTCGCCGACGTCATGTTCGTGGGCGCGGGCGTGATGGCCGTGACCGCAGGCGTGCTGCTCTTCGTCACCGACTGGGGCGACGACGACGAGCCGCCCGAGGCCGGCGCCGAGCCGCGCGCTCGCGCGCCGCGGGTGCTGCCCTGGGTGCGCGGTGACGCCGCCGGTGTCTCGATCGGTGGTGTCCTGCCGTGAAGCGTGGTGCGCGCGAGGTCGCGATCGTGGGCACGCTCGGGGTCGCGGGCGGGCTCGTGGGCTGCTCGCTGATGGGGCTCTTCGACTTGCCTCCGGCCGAGGGGTGCTCGTCCAACGGAGACTGTCGCGCGCTCGTGGCCTTCGAAGGCGGCAACCCCTGCGTGGGCGTGGCGTGCGTCTCGGGCGTGTGTCTCGACGTCACCTATCGCGATCTCGACGGCGACGGGTTCTCTCCGGTCGGCTGCGAGCCGCCGCCCCGCGTGGGCGGGCAGGGGGGCGAGAGCGGCGACTGCGACGACGACGACGCCACCACGTATCCCGGTGCGACCGAGCGCTGTGATCGTCGCGACAACGACTGCGACGGGCGTCCCGACGAGGGCTCGCTCTCGCTCGTCGATCCGCTCGTCGTGCAGGCGTCGAGCACGCAGGCGACGGTGCCCGGCTTCGTCGCGGCGGCCTCTGCCCGCGGGGTGGGCACCGGCATCGCGTTCGTGGACCAGATGCTCGGCGCGGGCGCCGGCCCCGCGTACGCGACGGTGTCGATGGGTGTCCTCGACGGACCGGTGCGCATCGACGGCACGTCGGCCGAGACGACCGATCTCAACGCCGTGGCGATGGCGCTCTCGTCGTACCCGGGCGCGGCGCGCTTCGCATCGCTCGTGGTCTCGACCTCGAGCGGCTGCGCACCGCTGCAGAACGGCGCCGGCGGCGAGCTGCGTCTGGTCTCCCTGCCGGATCCGATCGCCGGGATCGAGGCCGATCTGCTGACGCCGCGGTGCGTCGACGGCGAGGCGTTCGATGCGGCCGTGCACCCCGCGCTCGCGGTGGATCCCAGGAGCGACGGCCCCGTCGGGGCGATCGCCTATCTGCGCCAGACGGTCCGCGAGCAGCTCGGCGACCGCAGCTGCATGGACGTCGCGGCGTCCGAGGAACGGGACATCGGCCTCTACACGTTTCGCTTCGGGAGAACGGCGACGGTCGATGCGCCGGGTGATCTCGAGTGCGGCCGCATGCCCGCCGACGGCGGCACCACGGTGCCGCGGATCTCGGCGTGTCGGGAGGCGACCGTGCAGATGCCGGCCGTCTACCAGACGACGTACACCGAAGGGTGCGTGTGCAAAGGGGAAGGCTTCGGCATGTTCGCGGAGTCGGTCGCGACCGACGTGCTCGTCGAGCCGCTCGTGGCGGGACGCACCGTCGGCGACGATGCCGTCGCGCTCGCACCCCTGACGGGAGTCGGGTTCCTCGCGGCGTGGCCCGTGACCGGCGGGGCGCTCGAGGTGCGGCGCATCGTCGTGGCGCGCGGCGCCGAAGCCACGCCGACGGTGGACGCGACGCCGCTCGTGACCTTGCCCGCCACGATGGGCCCGTGGTCGGGGCCCCGGCTCGCGGTGCTCGAGGGAACACCGTCCGTCGTGTTCCTGATCGCGGCGCGCGGGTGCGCGGACGCGCGTGCCGTCGTTTTGCTTCGTGGCGAGATGACGGCAGGCGCGCTCGCGTTCGGTGCGGAGCGCGTGCTCTCGAGCGCGGGCGCCGGCACGGGGTACGTCGCGCCGCACGAGGAGGGTGTGCTCGCAGCGTGGCTCGAGGAGGATCGGCTCGTCGGGATGCGCGTCGACCGCGACGGCACGCCGCGCGAAGAGCGCCTGGCGCTGACGTCGGACCGCGTGCGCGTCGGTTCCGCGGCGGCCGTGGTCGCCGAAGACGGCTCGGCGTCGATGGCAGTGGCGGTGCTCGAGAGCAGCGACCCGCTCTGGACGCCCGGCGTCTCGTTCGCGCGCGTGGGCTGCGCGCCGTGAGCGTCGATGGAGTCGTGCTCTGCGCCGACGCGACGGCGGAGGGTGGCCAGCTCGCGGAAGCGCTTCGTGCGCGCGGCTATCGGGTGGTCGAAGCGACGCCGGGAGGCGTCGTGGCCGCGGCGGCAGGACGCCTCGTGCTCCTGCTCGTCCTCGACGTCGACGATGCGCAAGCGCTCGGTGCGCTGTCCGGCTTTCGCGCGCTGCCCGCCAACGCGGCGGTCCCCGTCGTGCTCGTGGGGGGGCCGGACGCGCCCGTGCACGACCTGACCGGTGCGGTCGAGGCTGGCGGCGACGCATTCCTCGCGCGTCCGCTGCCGATCGAACGTGCCGTGCGGAAGGTCGAGACGTACGTCGGTCGTCCTGCCGCACGACCGGCCTCGAGGCCGGCAGACGTCTGGGACGTCCCGCCGGACAGCGTTCCGGCGATCCCCAAGGCGCCGCGGGTGCCCGAATCCGTTCGCGCGAGCGTCGCTGCGTCCGCCCACGTGCGCGAGCGAACGGCGGTCACACCACGACGCTCCGAGCCCGCGAAGAGCCACGCCGAGGGTTCCACGAAGCCGGGCGCGCCGGACGTGCCGAGGTCCACCGGCGAGCTCGCCACGAGCGAGCACGACGACGCACCACCCGACGCCGATGCCCCTCTCCCCGACGCTGCGCCGCCGAGCTCCGAACCGCCTCCGCCCGCGGCGGTCCACGTCTCGCGCACCTTCGTCCTGCCGCAGCAGCGGTCGGGCTCGGGCGCGTCGAGCCCTCCGGCTGCCCCCGCCGAGAGCACCGAAGCTCCTCCGCTGGTCCGCGAGCGCACGCTGGTGCTCGATTCACCCGCGCGACGAGCGGCCCCGGGGCAGCCGCGAACCGAGTCGGCGACGCCCAGCGCGCCCCACACCGGGCGAGCTCAGCCTCCGCCTGCACCCGCGGCGCCATCCGCGTCCGCATCGGCACCCGCACCGTCGCGCGACGCGCCGCCGCCGCCGCCGTCCCTCGCGCTCGCCTTCGATGCGCAAGAGCCCGCGAGCCCTCCCGACCCTGCGCGTCGGGTCCTGCTCTCGGGCGATCTCCAGAACGCGATCGATGCTGCGGACCGGCGGCTCTTCGGGAAGGCCGCACCCCTCTCGCCACTCTTCGCGCCCTCCGACGAAGACATCGATGCGTTGGTGTCGCCCGACATGATCGACGGGCTCCGGCAGCCGCTCGAGGTCGAGGAGCGATACGAGGCTCACGACGCGTGGACGGTGCTCGGCGAGGCCCGCGTCGTCTCGGGCGCCGGTCGATCGTCGCGCGAGCTGACGACCGGTGATCACGCGCCACCGACGGGACCCTCGCCGGCGTCGGAGCCGGGCACACCGAGCACCGGCGCGAAGGGTCGCTCGGATCCCGCGGTCGTGCTGCGCGAGAGCACGCGACCCGGATCGTCCACGTTGCCCCCGGTCGTGACGCCGACGGACATGTCGCTGCGGTCCGACGAGCACTCGCTGAAGATCCGACCGCGCACGGGGATGCTCGATGCGCGCGGGCTCCTGCCGGTGCTGGCGTCCTGCATCCGCCGGCGCGTGGACGGCCGGCTCACGTTGCGAGGCGTGGATGGCGCGGTGAGCCTCTACCTGTCGGGGGGGCGCGTCGTGGCGGCACGGACGGATCGGCGTTCGCGCAGCCTCGCATGGCTGCTCGTTCGCGAGCGCCGCATCGACACGACGACCGCGCGCGATCTCGATCGCGAGGCGGAGTCCTCGGGACGCGGGCTCGGCACCGTGTTGCTGGCGCGAGGGCTCGTGCCCGGCGAGGACCTCGACTCGCTCGAGCGACGTTACCAGGAAGAGCTCGTCGTCGAAGCCATCGGCGACAGCGCTCGTGCGGGCGTCTTCGAGCTCGTCGAGGGCGAGGTGGCGCTCCCGCAGGGCCCGACGCTCGAGCGCTCGACCGTGGCGCTCACGCTCGCGGCGCTCCGGCGACGTGTCGACCCGGCCGACGCGCTCGCTCGCCTCGGCGGCGCCGGGGCGCGCCTGCGGGTGATCGTGCCCATCGCGCGCCTCATCGAGGACGCGAGGCTCTCGTCGTCGGAGGAGCGCGCGATCCGGTCGCTCTCGCAACACACGATCGGCGAGGTGGTCCAAGAGCACGGCTCCGACGTGCTGGCGGCGGTGCACGTGCTCGAGCAGCTCGGGCTGCTCGAGCTCGAGAGCAACACCGCACGCGCGCCGGCCGAGCCGCCGCCTGCGTCCGAGCCCCGGCGTCGCGAGCGCCCGGCGGCGGACGAACCTTCCGTCTCGCCCGCCGAGACCCCGTCCCCCTCGACGCCCGTCCCGGAGCCCGGCCGCCTTCCGCCCCGTCCCAAGCTCTCGCGCCGTCGCTCGCCTCGTCCACCCGTCGATCCGGTCGAGCCCGCCCGCACGCTCGTCGAGCGCGCCGCGGCGCTGGCCGCCGACAGCGACTACTTCGCCGTGCTCGGGCTCGCCCGCGACGCCTCCATGCTCGACATCCGCCGCGCTTACGTCGCACGCCGCCGCGAGCTCGGGAGCCTCGATCTCGTCGCCCTCGGACTCTCGTCGCTCCTCGATGCGCGCGCGCTCGCGCTCGAGGTCCTCGACGAGGCCTTCGCGGTCCTGCGCAACGACGAGCTGCGCGAGCGCTACCGCAGCCACCTCTAGCCGGGGCTCGATCGCAGACCGCGGTCGTCGCCTGCGAGGGCACGGGTGCCGACTCGGGTCGGCAATCGGCGCATGTCGGGATCGGTCGGACACGTAGGCTTCTCGACGGCACCGGGGTTGCGAAGGGCGGCGAGCATGTCGCAGCCCTCGTTCCGCCGTTCGCTCCTCGTTCTGCTCGCCATCGTCTCTCTCGTCGGGCTCGCCATCGGGTGTGACGCGTCGAGCACCGATCCCGCCGACGAAGGCGACCCGACGACGCCGCCGACCGTCGCGCCCGATGCGGGCTCGGCTACGCCCCCGGCGCCTCCGGCCGCGTCGCCGCCGCCGGGGCCCATGTCGATGGACCCGCCGCAGAGCCCACCTCCGATGCCTCCGCCCCCGCCGGCGCCTCCTCCGCGAGAGCACATGCGGATCAACGCGCGCTGCGGCGATCCGGCGCCCGAGGGAGCGCCCACGCCCCCGCCGTTGCCGGCCTACTCCGGCGGCGTGTGCCCCACGCTCGTGCCCGGCGAGAACACGATCGTGAGCCACGGCGTCTCGCGCCGCTTCCAGCTCGTCGTGCCGCGCGAGCTCCGCGAGGACGAGCGGCTTCCCGTGTTCGTCGTGTGGCACCACTGGGGCGGCGAAGCGGACTCGATCGTGAGCAACGGTCAGGTGCAGGAGAGCGCCGACTCGCTCCGCTTCCTGGGGCTCGTTCCCGAGAAGCGCGGAGACCTGGCGTTCGACGTTTTCGGCAACGAGATCGATCCCGCGTGGCCGTACCTCAACACGGCGAGCGACGCGCGCGTGGAAGAGGAGGCCCGCTTCTTCGACGACATGCTCGCGTGCGCCGCCGCCTCCTACCCGATCGACGAGAGCTGCATCTCCACCGCGGGCGTCAGCGCCGGGGCCTTGTGGGTCGCGCAGCTCATGCAGGTTCGCTCCGAGCGCCTCTCGTCGGCGCTCGTCATCTCCGGCGGCATCGGGCCCGCGACGTCGCTCGGGTTCATCGACGCACGCGGCTGGACCGGGGCCACGCGCGCGATCCCCGTCATGATGGGCTGGGGCGGCCCGAGCGATCAGTGCGCGCTCAGCTTCGAGCGAGCCTCCACGCAGCTCGAGGATCACCTCGCCGCCGGCGGGAACTTCGTCGTCGAGTGCGTGCACAACTGCGGGCACCGCGTGCCGCCGGTCGATCCCGCGGCGGGGCTCCAGGTGCTCTATCGCTTCGCGCTCGATCACCCGTACTGGCTGCCACCCGGCGAGTCGCCGTACTGGTCCAACGGCATGCC
>JADZFZ010001091.1 GCA_020854145.1 Deltaproteobacteria bacterium
ACACGCCCGCCGGCGTGTCGTAGCTGCCCGGCAGCGCCACCGCGCGGAGCGCGTCTGCAGGAAGGCTCGCCGGCCGCGCCCGAGCGGGACGCGACGCCTTGGACACGAGGTGCACTCGCTCCTCGGCTGTCGCCGTGCCCAGCACCACGAGCGGAGCGATCGCGAAACGCGCCTCGTCGGTCTTTCGCAGGTCCCGGAGAGCGCGCGCATGGAGACGCCACGCTTCGCTCGACGCCGGCGCGATCGCGAGCGTCATGGTCGTCTCGGTCAACGCCTCGGTGGCCCGACCGTCGCCCAACAATCGCTCCGCGATCGCGAGACGCATCGGTTCCTCCGGCGCCCCGTGGGTCATCGCGCGACGGAGCGCGGCGACCGCTCCCTCGGTGCTCGTCTCGTCGCCGGCCTCGAGCCCCGCGAGCGCGAGGTGCGCAGCGAAGGCGCGCGGATCGTCCTTGCGGAGCCCGCTCAAGAAGCGCCGCAGCCCCTCGGCCCTCGCACGCTTTCCGTCCGCCTCGTCGGGCAAGCCCTCGAGCGCGACGAGCGCGGCGCCACCGGGCCCCTCGAGCGCGACGGCGTCCACGAGCGCGCTGACCGCCAGCGCCGTCTGCCCGCGCGCGAGCTCGATGCGGCCCACCTCGACGAGCGCCGCTGCCTCGTCGCGGGGCGTCGTCGCGAGACGCGCCAGCTTGCGCGCCGTGGTCGCCGCAGCGGCGTCGTCCTCGCCGCGTTGCATCTCGAGCAGCCGAACGAGCGCACCCACGTGCTCCGGCTCGGCGTCGAGCACAGCCTCCACGCACGCGCGCGCACGCTCGGGATCGCGCAGCTCGCCGTGGAGCCGCGCCAGCTCGAGCAGCACGTCGCGCCGCAGCTCGCGATCGTTCGTCGCGGCCACGACCCTGTCGAGCACACCGACCGCCTCCCACTGCAGACCATCCTTGGCCAGCAGCGCGGCGAGCGCGCGCAGCACCGACACGTTGTCCGGGCCGAGCTCGCGGGCGCGCCGCAACGTCACGATGGCAGCCGGGACGTTGCCGAGCCGCTCGGACTGCAGGCGCGCCACGCTTTCCCACAGTGCACAGGCACGGACCGGCGCGAGCTCCGATGACGCGGTCGCCGCGCGCGCGAGAAGATCCGACAGCTTTCCGTACTGCCCGGACGACAACAACAAAGTGGAAAGTGCGTGCGCAGCCGACTCGAGCGTCGGATCGAGCTCCAGCGCGCGCTCTAGGTCGGCGAGCGCACCTTCGAGGTCGGCGGCTGGCCCGGCACGGACCGCTGCGCTCTGCACGAGAAGGCGGGCTGCGGCTCTCGGCTCGCGCGCGAGCATCGCCTCGCGCCGCGCCCCTTCGGCAATCGCCATCGGATCGGAGAACCTCTCCCCCGACCTTCGCAGACCACGCGCCGCCGCGATGTTCTCCGGATCGGCCTGGATCGCAGCACGAAATGCGGAAACCGCGGCGGCGTCGCCCCGCGCCTCGAGGCACTCGGCGCGACGGCAGGAATGGAACGACGCCACCGTCGCGTCGGTCGCGCCCTCCGCGAGCTGGCCGTCCACCCGGACGAGAAGCTCGACGTCGTCGTTCGCGAGCGCGAGACGCTCGAGCGCTTCGAGCGCCCCTGGATCACCCGGAGACAGCTCGAGCAACGCGTCGTACGTCGCACGCAGGTCCGCACCCGAGACCGGCCCCCTCGATTCCAAAAGACGGGCAAGGTCGCGGAGAGCCGCGACGCGGGCGCCTTGATCGGTCGTCGTCTTGGCGAGCCGCTCGTGGACCTCCGCGAGCGGTCCCCACGCGCCGATCTTCCGCTCCAGGGCCTCGAGCGCGAGGAGCGCGCCGACGTGATCGGGACGTCGCTCGAGCACGCCCTGATAGCTCTTGATCGCGCGGCGCGGCTGCCCGAGCGCCTCTCGCCAGAGCTCGCCTTCGCGCGCGAGCGCCGAGCTCGCCAGCATCGGGTCGGCGCTCGACTCCGCTTCCTTCTCGAGATCCTCCGCGAGCTTCACCCAGTCGCGTCGCTCGGCGCGCAGTCGCGAGACCGCGTCCGCAGCCGCCCGGTGCGCGGGCCAGGCCGCGCGCGCCTGCTCGAACGCGTTGAGAGCGCGCTCGGTCTGGCCGAGATGATCCTCGTACACCTCACCGATGCGATGCAGCATCGCGGCACGGGCGGCGGCTTCCTGGATCGTCGCGAGCTCGCGCTCGAGCACCCGGACGAGCTCCGTCCACTCGCGCCGCGCCGCCAGCTTGGTCCCGAGCGCTCGCAGCGAAGGCAGATGGGCAGCGTCGATCTCGAGGGCACGTCGCCAGAGCACCAGCGCCTCGTCCTCGCGACGGACGTGCGTGTCGCAGATCTCTGCCATGCGCGCGAGCAGCGTGACCTTGGCAACGCGGTCCGCCGTCGCCTCGAGCTCGCGGCGGTGCACGCCGAGCAGCTCGTCCCATCGACCGGCACGCTGGTACAGCCGCGCCAGCGTCGCGAGCGACGGCGCGTGGTTGCCGCGTCGCTCGATCACCTTCAGCAGTCGCGCGATCGCGCGCTCCCTGTCTCCGATGCGCTCGGCGAGCACCTCGGCGGCGCGGTGCATCAAGGTCAGGGCACGCGGCTCGTCGCGCGTCGTGCGCGCCTCCATCTCCAGCGCTTCCACGAGGTCCTCGAAGCGTCCGGCATCTTCGCAAGCACGCTGCAACGCCTGCATCGCGCCGAGGTGCGCGGGGTCGAGCGCGAGCACGCGGCGGTACGCGTGCATCGCCTGCGACGGTTCGCGCAGATGGTCCTCGTGGAGCGCGCCGATCCGCATCAGCGACGCGATGGCGCGCTCGCGATCCGGCGACGCACCTTCGGTCGCGAGCTCGACCGCCCTCTCGTGCAGCTCGACCAGGTCGCGCGATCGACCCGCTGCCGCGTGCAGCCGGCAGAGCGCCTTGAACGCGACGTCGTGGCCCGGGACGGCGGCGAGGACCCGCGCGTACTGCACGGCGGCTTCGTCGGCGCGCCCGAGGTTGACCTCCAGGATCTCGGCCACGCGAGCGAGCGCCGCGGCCCGACGCGCCACGTCCGTGGTCGCGTCGGACTCCGCCAGATGCACGCGGAGCAACGCCGGGAAGTCGCCGGCACGCGCGTAGTGCGCGGCCAGCGCCTGCAAGCTCGGACCGTGCCTCGGATCGATCGCCAGCGCCGCCTCGTAAGCGCGCACGGCGACGGCGTGGTCCCCCACGTGCGCCGCTGCGACCTCGCCCCAGCGAAAGAGCAGCGCGACGCGCTCCTCTCGGGTCGTCGTCAGGGCCGCACGCCGTTCGAGCAGCTCGAGGCGCGCATCGTGACGCCCCGCCAGCTCGTAGAGGCGATCGAGCTCCGCGAGCACGACCGGGTCGTCGGGTGCTGCGCGCGCGGCACGCTCGAGGGCGGCGAGGCCCTCGTCGAGGTTCGCGAGCTTGTCCGCCGAGATGCGTCCGATCCGGAGCAACGCCATCGCGTGCACGTGCGGATCGCTCGTGTGCTCCGCGACCTTGTCGAGCAGCGTGCAGAGATCCCCGAAGCGGCGTGCCGCATGGTAGAGGCGCTCGAGCGGAGCGATGGCCTCCGCGCACGACGCGTCGGTGCGCAGTGCCGACTCGTAGAGCTGGATCGCCTGCTCGGTGTCGTTGCCGCGCGTTTCGGCCAGACGCGCGCGCTGCACCAGGTACGCAGCGCGAAGCCGCGGATCGCCCGACACCAGCTGGGCCTCGCGGCCGTAGGTCTTCGCGAGCGCGTCCCACGCCTCGGCGACGATCTCGCATCGCTCGAGCGCCCTCAGGGACCCGAGATCGGAACGGTCGAGCTCGATGGCGGCCGCGTAAGCCTCGCGCGCTGCAGACGGTGACGAGAGCGTCTCCTCGAGCAATCGCCCCTTCTGATGGAGGAGCGACGCACGACGTCTCGAATCCGAGGTGAGTCGAGCCTCGGCGTCGAAGAGGGGCAACGCGTCCGCGTGGCGCCTGCGCGCGATCATCACCCGCCGCAGTCCGCGGATGGCCGGCACGAGCTCCGGCGCCAGCTTGAAGGCGTCGCCGTAGTGCTGTTCGGCCGCCCGCAGATCGGTCAGCACCTCCGCGAGCCGGCCGAGGTGCAGGTGAAGACGCGCCGAACGAACGGGCTCGGTCGATGTCGCCAGCTCCGCCTCGAGCGCGACGGCGGTGGAGCGCGCGATCTCGTGGCCCGCCGGCAACGCGGGCTCGACCGCGATCGCTCCCGACGACGATGACGGCGGGTGCGCCGCCGCGACCGTGCCCGAGGACGACGGTGTCGGGGGCGGCGGCACCGCGATGGCTCCCGACGACGACGGCGCGGGCGGGGGAGGCAGGACCGGCGCAGGTACGCCCTGGAGCGTCGCGACGGATTGCGGCGACGGCGCGTCGGGAGGCATCGCGGGCGTCGGAGCACGCTGAGCTTCGTACAGTCGCGTCGTCGCGGAGACGGGCCCGCTCGCGGGCGGCCGCGGACGCGGCGCGGGCGCTGCGGCAAGTTGCTCCGAGGAGTCGGAGCCTGCGGGCGTCTCGCCACGTGGAGCCTCGATCGCCTTGAGGCCTCGCGGCAGCGTCGCAACGGAAGGCCGGCTCTGCGCCGGGCGCGCGCGCGGCGGCGGGGGCGGCGCCGCGGGTGGCGACGGTGGCGGCGGGATCGACTCCGGGTCGAGCTCCTCTGCGAGGACGTCGATCGTCTCGTCGCGCGCCTCGCGCCCGGGCGGCTGCGGTTCGTCCGGCATGGGGCCGCGATCATCTTGCCCCATCTTGCAGGTGCTCGTGCCAGGGAAATCCCGGCGCAGCACCGATCGAGCACCTCAACCCAGGATGCCGGCGTCGCGCGCGAGCTTCGAGATCACGGCGACGACCTCGGCGTGACGCCGGCCGTTGGACGCCACGATGCCCTTGCGATTCTTTGGGTTCGTTCCGCCATACACGATCGGCTCCCCGTCGAGCCCCGTGAAGCAGCCCCCGGCCGCGGTGAGCACGGCATCGGGCCCACACGCGTCCCACAGCGACGACCGATCCGTCGGGTGCACGTACAGGTCGGCTTCGCGCTCGACGATGAGCCCGACCTTGATCCCGACGCTCCCGGACGGCCTTCGTTCGGTGATGCCGAGCACGCGGCACATCTCATCGGTCAGCGGGCTCGCGTGCGAGCGTGACACGACGAGACGCTGCCGCCGCAGGTCCCCGACCTCCGAGACCGTGACGGAGCGCCGCTCGCCCCCGCGCTCGACCCAGGCGCCGCGACCGACGAGGCCCGCCCACAACGTGTCTTCGGTGGGCCGGTAGACGACGCCCAGCGTCGCGCGAGCATCGACCGCGAGGCCCAGCATGATCGAGAACTCGCCGTTGCGCGCGATGAACTCCTTGGTCCCGTCGAGCGGATCCACGAACCAGACGCGACCGCCTCGCTCCTGGTCCGCGCGGTCCGCCGACTCTTCCGCCACGATGCCATCGCCCGGGAAGAGCTCGCGAATCCCCTTGACGATCCACTCGTTGGCCTCGCGATCGGCCTGCGTGACGGGGTCCGCTTTCCCCTTCCAATCGACCCCGAAGTCGGTGCCGTACACGCGCATGACGACCGCCCCCGCCTCGCGCGCGAGACGCGACGCCTTCTCGAGATCCTCCGGGCTCACGTTCACGCTCGCGACCCTACCCCATTCGGCCGCCGGTGCGAGCGCACGGCGCGTTCGAGCTCTCCGCCGGACGCTCACGCGGGCTCACCCGGGATTGAACGCCGCTGTCGCATGGCTTAGCGTCTTCGTGCTGCAGGAGGGCTCCTCGGTGCCGGGCCTGCGACGTCTTCGTCCTCACCGTCGGGTCGCGTTCACGCGCCAGACCGACGCCAAACGCGAGACCCGAACGGAGGCATCCATGTCCGACTCTGTCCAGTCGTCCACCGTCGTCGACGCCGCGACCAGCCCGCGTAGACGCATCGAGCTGTTGGTGGTCTTCGCCGACCTGACCCGCTACCAGGCGGAGTGTGCACGTCGGTCCGACGAGGAGGTCGCCGACGCGCTCGACGCGCACTACGCACGCGTCTCCATCCATGCCGAGCGCGCCGGAGGCCGACTGGTCAAGCCGATCGGCGACGCGGTGCTCGTCGTCTTTCCCGCCGGACGCGCCGACGCGGCGATGCGTGCGCTGCTCGACCTCAAAGCGGAGGCCGACGAGTGGTTCTCGCGCCACGGCTGGCGCGAGACGCGACTGGTCGTCAAGGCTCACGTCGGCCCCGTGATCGCCGGCGATTACGGCCCGGCGAACGATCGACGATTCGACGTCATCGGCCATCACGTCAACGTCGCGGCCACCCTGCCGAGCCGCGACGTCTCCATCTCGGTGGAGGCATTTCGCGCGCTCTCGCCGGAGACACGCAAGCTCTTCAAGAAGCACACGCCTCCCGTCGTCTACATCCCGCTCGACGGCCAACGTCCCTGACGAGTCGTGATCGTGTCCTGCCGCGGGCGAATCCCAATGTCCGGTTGGCTCCGGATCATCGATATGCTTCGGATGATGCCGCGAAGGCGGACTCGCATGTCGATCGACGCTCGTCCCTCGCGCCGGCCCTCGCGCCGTTCGGGGCGCGGAAGCCTCGTCCCGGATTGGGCGGCTGCCCGGGCGCTCGCAGGGCTTCGCGTCTGCGCCTGGATCGCCGCCGCGTCGTGCGGCGACGACTCCACCGCCTCGTCACCCGACTCCGGCTCGCCCGAGCTCGACCTGGGCGAGCCGGAGCCGACCGATGCGCGCGCCGCCGATCTGGGTCCACCCGAAGACGGCGGCTCGCCTGCTCCGGGGCCGGAGCGATTCCTCGATCCCGCGCGCTACGACTGCCGGGCGCGCGGTCCCTTCGAACCACCCTCGCGCCCCTACTCGCCCGGCTGCCACAGGACGCTCTCGTGCGACGTCCCGCTCGTTCTCACGGACCGAGCAGGGACGCGTCTGGCCCCCGAGAACACGCTCGCCGCCGCGCGCGCCGCAATCCTGCTCGGCGTCGACATCATCGGCGTCGACGTGCGCCTCACGTCCGATGGAGCGCTGATGGCGCTGCACGATGCCGAGGTCGACCGCACCACGGACGGTTCGGGCTCGATCGCATCCATGACGATCGCCGAGGTGAAAGACCTCGCAATCGTCGCCGACCCCGGCGATCCCGAAGGCGATTGGTCGTGCGAGCGGGTGCCGACGCTGGACGAGCTCTTCGCGATCACGCGCGGAAGGATCGTCGTCGGCCTCCACGCGCCGTCCGACACCACGCCCGATCTGGACGCGTTGCTCGCGCACTACGTGGTCGACAACGACCTCGGCGACGACGCGTTCGTCTATTGCTACGACCCGGGTCGGTGCAACGCCGTTCGGACCGCTCAGCCGTTCGTGCCGGTCGTTGCCCGCGCGTATTTCGGGTTCAGGCTCGGCACGGGCGATCTCGCGCTGACGCCCGCACCTCTCGCGATCGAGGTCGAGGCGACCGACGAGGCCAGTGCGATCCTCCCGGGAATCCGCGCGCTGGGTGCCAAGTCGTTCGTGGTCGCGTTCCTCGCAGCCGACGCTCCCGCGACCCTGGTCGGCGACTACGACGGCTACGACCGATTGTTGGCGGACGGCGTCGGGGGGTTGCTCACGCGCGAGCCGCATCTGCTCCTTCGCGCCCTCGGCCGGCTCGAGGAGTGAAGGGGTCGCGCGCCCGGGCGAGGTTCACGGTCCGCCGACGTCGATGCGCGCGACGGGCTGCACCACGACGTCGGGCGACAGCTCCTGGTACGAGAGCACCACGAGGTCCGGCAGGTCCGTCTCGAGCAGACGTCGCACGTAGCGCCGCACGTCCGCCTGCGTGAGCAGCACCGTCGGCCGCGCCGCACCGCCGAGGGATCGCGGATCTGCTTGCCCGATCTCGCGTCGGGCGGCGGTCACGATGTCGCGCGCGCTGTCGGGATCGAGCGCGAGGTAGCTGCCCGTCGACGTGCGCTGGATGGCGCTTCGCACGACGTCCTCGATCGTGGGATCGAGCAGGTAGACGACGAGCGTCCCGTCCGGCGCGAACCGGTGGGTGATCGGCCTGCGCAACGCCGCGCGAACGAGCTCCGTCAACGCGACCGGGTCCTTCTCGTTCGGCGCGAAGACCGCGAGCGCCTCGAGGATCTCGCGCATCGGCCGGATGCTCACGCCCTCTTCGACCATGCGGCGGAGCACGTCCGCGAGCAGCGCCAGCGAGACGGGCTTCGGAACGACGTTCTTCACGAGCGACGGGTACGCGCGCTCGACTCCGTCCAGCATCGTCTGGACCTCGTGGATGCCGACGAGGTCCGCGGCCCGGCGCATGGCGACGGACGTCAGGTGCCGCGCCAACACCGCGCCCGGTGCCAGCACGGTCACGCCGACGAGCTCGAGCGTCGCGCGCGCTTCCGGCGGGATCCAGGCCGCCGCCGCGCCCGTGGCCGGATCCGTCGTGGGCTCCCCCTGGACGCCGAGCGCCGCGAGTCGCTCGACCGGCTCCAGCGCCAACAGCTTTCCCGGCGTCAGCTCACCGCGCGCTACCGGGATCTCCTGGATCCGGATCACGTAGCCGCCGGGAGCCAGCTCGGCACCCGCCGCCCGCACGCGAACCCCCGGCAGCGTGATGCCGAGCTCGTAGAAGAGCGCGTCGCGCGCGTTCGGGACGTGCTCGCCCAGAAAAGCGCCTCCGCCCGCGGCGTCGAGCAGCTGCTCCGCGAGATCGGTCCCCAGATCGACGCCGACCGGCGTGACGATGGCGATGTAGGCCTCGCGCGCCTTCGTCTCGCGCTCGGCTTCCTTCTTCGCGCTCGCCTGCTCGCGCGTCGCCGCCGCTTGTGCCGGCCTTCGACGCCCGAGCTGCCACGCGACGATGCCCGCCACGCCACCGAGCAGCAGGAACGGGAGGCCGGGAAGCCCCGGGACGAGCGCAAGAAGGAGCAAGAACCCCGAAGCGACCGCGAGCGACCGCGGCTGCCCAGCGATCTGCTTGGCGATGTCGCCGCCGAGCGATGCATCCGGATCCTCGGACGCCACTCGCGTCACCACGATGCCCGCAGCGACCGAGATGAGGAGCGACGGGATCTGGGAGACGAGGCCGTCGCCGATGGTCAGCAGCGCGTAGAGCTTCAGCGCGTCCACCACGGGCATGTCCCGCATCAGCACGCCGATCGCGAGGCCGCCGATGACGTTGACCACGCAGATGACGATCCCGGCGATCGCGTCTCCCTTGACGAACTTCATCGCGCCGTCCATCGCGCCGTACAGCTGACTTTCCCGCTGTAGAGCACGACGGCGACGCTTGGCTTCGGCATGGTCGATGCCCCCCGCGCGCAGGTCGGCGTCGATGGCCATCTGCTTGCCGGGCATCGCATCGAGGGTGAATCGCGCGGCCACCTCCGCGACGCGTTCGCTGCCTTTGGCCACGACCAGGAACTGGATGAGCGTGAGGATCAGGAAGACCACGGCGCCGACGACGTAGTTGCCCTGGACGACGAACTGCCCGAACGCCTCGATCACCTCGCCAGCGTCGGCCTGCAGCAGGATGAGACGCGTGGACGAGACGTTGAGCGCGAGACGGTAGAGCGTGGTGACGAGCAGGAGCGTAGGAAACGACGAGAACGACAAGGCGTCCGGCACGTAGAGCGCGACCAGCAGCAGCACCACACCGGTCGCGATGTTCGACGTGATGAGCACGTCCAGCAGCGGAGTCGGCAGCGGGATGACGAGCATCCCGACGATCGCGACCACGAACGCGGCGAGCAGAACGTCGCCCAGTCCGCGCGGACGGAAACGCAGCAGACCGCCCGGCGGTTTCGCCCCACTGGCCATGCGGCCGCAGAGGATACTTCACTCGCGTGGGACACGGACCGCGCGCATCTCCGCTGGCCGCTCGCCGGGCGACGGGCCATCCTTGGCGTCCATGATCCCGTCGCCGTCGCTACGCGCCGCCGTCGCCGCTGCTGCGCGATCGACCGACGGAGACCCCATCCGCGCAGGCCGAAGCACCGCGAGCGAGCTGTCGTCGCAGCTCGGTCGCGATCGTGTCCAGCTCGTGATCGCATTCGCCTGCGGCCCCCACGCGAGCGCGACGCAAGAAGTTGCCGCGGGAATCCGCGACACGCTGCCCGGCTGCGCGATCGCCTGCGTGAGCGCCGCCGGGACGCTCGATCCCGAGGGAGAGGTCGAGTCGGGCCCTGCCGTGGCGGCGCTCGGCCTGGTCGGACCGCCCGTTCGTGCCGTCGTGCGCGGTCGCCGCGTCGGCGCCGCCAGCCGATCGGCGCCGGGAGAGATCGAGACGGCCGCCGCAGAGCTCGGGACCGAGCTCCGTCGCGAGCTCGGCGCCGTGGGCTCGGCCATGCTGCTCGTCGCCCCCGAGTCGTTTCGTCCCGGGATCCTGGGCTCGTTCACGAGCGCGTCCGAAGCGGGCGCCGTGATCGGCGGAGGCACGGCGAGCGGACCCAAGCCGATCACCGTAGCCGGCCCCGGCGAGTCGCCCGAGGTGGTCGACCTCGCCGTCATCGGCTTCGGCGCAGGCGTGCGGATGGCCAGCGCAGCATCCCCGGCGGCTCGTCTGGTGACCCCGATGCTCCCGGTGACGCGCGTCGCGCGAAACGTGGTGCTCGAGATCGGCGGACGCCCTGCGCTCGAGGTCCTGAGCGACGCGGTCCGAGGCCGCGCGGACAGGCCCACCATCCTGGTCGCGCTCGGTCCACGCGAGGACGCCAAGGCGCGAGGCGGGCATCTCCTGCTCCGCGGTATCGCGGGCGTGGACCCTGCGTCGAAAGGCATCTTCCTCGCAGAGCCGCTCGTCGAGGGTCAGCCGATTGCGCTCGCGATTCGTGAAGGCGCGGCCGCGCGCGAGGATCTGGACCGCAGCCTTCGCGACCTCTCGCGCCGGTGCGCGGGCGGCGCGGCGATCGCAGCGCTCTGCGTCGACTGCGCTGGCCGCGGGCACTCGCTGTACGGCGCCGCGCACGTCGACTCGCGCGCCATCCGCACGAGGCTGCCCGGCCTTCCGATGGCCGGCTTCTTCTCGAGCTTCGAGATCGCGATGTTCGAGGGCCAGCCCCGGCTGCACCTCTACACCGCCGTGGTGGCCGTCCTGTACGCGCCCAGCTAGTCGAGCGCCGATTGGCTCGGCGCCTTCGTCTGCTCGAGACCTACGAGAGCAACGCCTAGAGCAACAGCGTCAGGAGCGCCTTGACCGCGAGCATGATCGCCCGCGCCTTCTGACCGGAGCGCCACGCCGCGATGGCCGCCGCCAGGACGTTCGCCGCGCGGCCCCAATCGAGCGGGTTCCAGATCACCCGTCTCGCGGCGTCACGCTTCCCCGCAGGGATCGCGCGGAGCACGGCTGCAACGAAGTCCGCCGGCACCGCGCCGCGATCTTCGGGAGATGTGGGCATGAACGACATGGGCCCTCCTCGGTGAGCCTTCGATCGGCGGTCGTCACGACCGGAACCGCCACGCAACTCGAAACTATGACACGCGCTCGAAGCCTAGTGTGGGTCGCCGCTCGTCACCAGAGCCTCTCGCGCATCGACCTCACGACGACACAACGACCGGGACGCCGGGAACATTTCGGCTCGTCATATTCCTACGGAGACGCGGAAGGTTCCGCCCCCGAACGACGCGGTGATCCCCTCGGGCCCCACGCGCATCGCGGACAGACGCATCCTCATCCCCAGCAGGCCGACACGCGGCGAGGCTCCCGGATCCGATCGCACCACGACGTCGGCACCGTCCGTCGAGAGCCATCCGTGCAGCGCCGGAGGGACGTCCACGGTCACGCCCACCACGCGATCGCGGCGCGCAGGCCCGCGCGCTTCGAACTCGGCCTCGCCGCCTTCGTCGTCACTGCGTACGCAGAGCTCCCCCCACGACGCCAGGTACCCGCGGAAGTCGGCGGACAGGCTGCGCGTCAGCTCTTCGACGAGCGCGTCGATGCGAACGCTGCCGCCTTCGCGTGCGAGCGCCAGCAGAGCGTCCCGGAGCGCGAGCACGGGCTCCCGGAGATGTGGCCTGCTGACTACGCGCACCGTCCTCTTCTACGGCCTGTCCGCCGACTTCGCCAGTTCGCAGCGCCGGCCGGGGAAGCAAACGGCCTAGCCGTCGGTTGGGCGAGGTACTAGGGAGAAGAGTCCGCATCCCGATGCCGACGGGCGTCAGCCCGCGGTGTCGGACGGGGCCAGGAGAAGAGCGATTGCGTTTCGTCGGTACGGGGCTCCTCTTGTTCGTCCTCCTGATCGTCCCGGTCTGGGCGTGGCTTCGCTATGGGCACCGGACTTGGTGGGAGCAGCCCGCCACCCGCTGGGCGTTCTTCGGCTTCGTGGGCGTGGGCGTCTCGAGCTATGGCGCTTGGGCGTTGGCGCGATACCTCCAGGTCTCGTGGGAGCGCGTGGCCTGGGTGAGCGGCCTCGTCTCCGCATGCCTGCTCGTCGTGCTCGCGCTGAACCTCACTCTGCCGATCTCCGCCGCGCTCCGCTGGATCCTCCATCGCCTCCTCCCCCGGCATCCCCATGAAGGCGACGGCGCGGCAGCGCCTGCGTCGACGGCCCCCGTGCCCGCCGACGCGATCGTGGCTTCGCCGCCCCCTGTCGCCGTCGTCGCGACCTCGCCGGCCCCGGCGCCGAGGTCGTGGCCGCGCCGACAGTTCCTCGAGCTCGCCGCCGCGAGCGCGCCAGCGACCGCGTTGGCCGCGTCCTTCGGTGGAGTCGCCGAGTCCTTCTCCGACCCCGACATCCCGCGCGTCGAGCTCGCGTTCGCAGGGCTACCCGCCGATCTCGAAGGGTTACGCGTTCTGCAGCTGACCGACTTGCACCTCGGCATCTACCGTCAGCTCGACCACCTCGAGCGCGTCCTCGAGCGAGCTGCCGCCATGCGTCCCCATCTCGTGGTGCTGACCGGCGACGTCGCCGACGATCTCGATCTGCTGCCGGATGCGCTGCGACTCGCCGAGCAGGTACGCCCATCGCTCGGCGCGTTCGCCTGCCTCGGCAACCACGAGCACTATCGCGGGCTGCGCGAGGTGCTGCGCGCTCACGAACGTTCTGGGGTGGATCTCCTGCGCGACGAGCAGCGGATCGTGAGGGCCGGTCGATCGCGTCTGCGCATCGCCGGAAGCGACGATCCAGCACGTCTGCACGGCAGCACGTCGTCGTACTACGCGGCCTCGACGCGATCGGCGCTCGGTCGCGGGCCGAGCGGCGACTTTTCACTTTTGCTCTGTCATCGGCCTGCGGGCGCAACGGCTGCCGCGCGCCGTGGAGCGTCGCTCGTCTTGTCCGGGCACACCCACGGAGCACAGGTCGGAGCCGCCGGTCGGAGCGCGTTCGAGCCGGTCGCGCCCGGCGCGTTCCTGCGGGGTCCATACAAGCTCCGCTCCGACGACGGCGGAAACGCACGAGCATGGCTCTACACGAGCTCGGGGTTCGGCCATTGGCTCCCCTTCAGGCTCGGCTGCGCTGCCGAAGCGCCGCTCATCGAGCTCCGCTCGGCCTGACGCCGACCCCCGCTGCCGAGCGCCGAGCCAGCCCTCGCCAGCCTCGAACGCATGTCTGCTTTTGGCGATTGATGGGTCGCCTTGCCACGGACCCCGTCCGCCGCTAGCTTCCGCGCCTTTTGCGGAGGCTCGCTCCCCCGTAGATTGAGGAAGCCGTGTCCGAGAAGGCGACGACCACGCCCCACCCTGAGGGGAACGACCGCGACCCGCGCCCCGACCTCGAGGCGGCGAAGGCCGCCTTGCGCTGGGCCCACGAGGTCGGCGACACGGGCGTGCTCGGCTCCCCGCTCGTCGCTCAGCCCGCGGCGTTCCTCGCGCTCCCTCCTGCCGATGTCCGCGAAGAGCTCGACGCGTTGCTCGTTGCGCAGCACCCCGAGCCGGCGCTCGATGCTCTGCTCGTGTCCGGAGCCCTCGAAGCTCTGCTGCCGGAGGTCTACGCCCTCGTCGGGTTCGGCGACGGCGAGTGGCGCCACAAGGATGTCTGGAAGCACACGAAGCAAGTCGTGCGACAGGCAGTCCCGCGCCTGGTCGTTCGCTGGAGCGCGCTCCTGCACGACATCGGCAAGGTGAAGACTCGCAGCGTCGACGATCGCGGCCGAATCCACTTCTTCGGCCACTCCGAGGTCGGAGCGTCGATGTTCCGTCGTCGCGTGATTCGGCGCGTCCGCTTCGACGACGCCATGGCCGAGCGCATCCACTGGCTGGTGCTCCACCACCTTCGCCCGGGTCAGTACGACGCGTCGTGGACCGACTCGGCCGTGCGTCGGTTCGGCAAAGAGCTCGAGGACGGGCTCGACGACCTCCTCTGCCTGTCGCGCGCGGACATCACCACCAAGCGCCCCGAGAAGCGCAAGCGCGGCCTCTCGCAGATCAGCGAGCTCGACCGGCGCATCGAAGAGATCCGTCACGTGGACGCTCAGGTGCCCCCGCTGCCCAGCGGGCTCGGCGACGTCATCCAACGCCGGTTCGGCATCCCTCCGAGCCGGCTGATCGGCGACATCAAACGACGCCTCGAGCAGATGATCGAGGTCGGCGTGCTCGAGCCACATCGCGAGGCCGACTACTACGTCTCGCTGCTCGACGAGCAGAAGCAGGCGTTCGGGCTCACGGGGGAGCCGCCGTCGGGTCTCGACGTCGCGCGTGCCGAAGCGCCGAGAGACGCCGAAGCGCGAGAGGCCGGAGCCCATCCGGACCGGCCCGAGATCGCGGAGGAGCCCGAGGAGCCCGACGACGACGGTCCGAAGCTCGACGGCGACTGCTGCTGACCGTGTCGCCGGCTCAACCGTCTTCGCGATGGACGGTGACGATGCGCCCGCCCGCGTAGTAGCGCCTCGTCCACTCGGCCATCGCGATGCCGGCAGCGGCGGCGAGAGGCAGCGAGTGATTGATCCCGAACAGCGGGATGGCCAGCACGCTGTGCGCCGCCGCCATCACGCCCGGACCGACGCCGGTGTCCTCGCTTCCGAGCACGAGCACGCAATCGTCGGGAAACGGCGACGACCACAGGCTGCCCGTGGCGCCGTCCTTCTCGATCACCACGAGCGGCCACCCGCGCGCCCTGCAACGTGCGACGAGCTCATCCTCGTCCGCCAGCTGGACGAGGTTCTCGTAGCGATCCATCCGCATCGCGGCGCGCTCGTAGTAGGGCGCAGTACCGACCAGGAAGATCTCCCGCGGCAGGAACGAGTGCGCGGTGCGAATGATGGCGCCTACGTTGAACGGGTTTCGCGCCCGCTGGATCGCCAGCCGAAACGGGTGGCGGATCCGGTCGAGCTCGGACCGGATCTCTTCCAACGACGCTTCGAACGGGGCGACTCGCACCTATGCACGGCTCACGCGGCGGGAGTCAGTCCTGGTGGTGGGTCGCCTGGCTCTTTCGGAGGAACGCCGGGACGTCGAGCGCCGCTTCGTCGTGAGCGTGCGGCGCGAACCGGGAGTCTCGCGTCATGCCGTGTCCACCGACCGGCTGTGGCGGACGCGCGGAGTATCCCGGCATCGACCGCGGCAGCTCCGGCTGCGACGGAGGCATCGAGCTCCGATAAGGAGTCGGCATCCCGTCTCGCTGCATCGCCTGCACGAGCGACGGTCGGGTGCTGAGGTTGTTGTACGACTCGCGCGTCGTCCGCGGCGCGGCCTGAACCGCCTCCTCCGCCTGCGCGTCCGTCGTCTCGAAGCCCGTCGCGATCACGGTGACCTTGACCACGTCACGCAGCTCCGGATCGACGAGCACGCCCGCGATGATGTTGGCGTCCTCGTGAGCGTGCTCGTGGACCACGCTGGCCGCGGCGTCGTACTCCGCCAATCGGAAGTCCGGCGGGACCGTCAGGTTGATGAGGATTGCCGTGGAGCCATCCACGGAGATGTCGTCGAGCAGCGGGGAGTGAATCGCCATCTCGGCGGCCTCCACTGCACGCTTCTCGCCCTTGCCGTATCCCGTGCCCATCAATGCTCGACCCTTGCCGGTCATGATGGTGCGGACGTCGGCGAAATCGACGTTGATGAGGCCGGGCCGCGTGATGAGGTCGCTGATCCCGCGAACCGCGTTGACCAGGACCTCGTCCGCACGACGGAACGCGTCGAGGAGCGACATGTCCTGCTCCGCGAGGAGAAGGAGCTTCTGGTTCGGGATCGTGATGATCGTGTCGACCACCGACGCCAGCTCCTGGATCCCCTGCTCGGCGAATCGTGCGCGCTTGCGACCTTCGAACAGGAACGGCTTGGTGACGACCGCGACGGTCAGAGCCCCCATGTCGCGGGCGATCTGCGCGATGATCGGCGCTGCGCCGGTACCCGTGCCACCACCCATACCGGCGGTGATGAACACCATGTCGGAGCCCTGGATGGCCTCACCGATTCGTTGCACGTCCTCCAGCGCCGACTTCTTGCCGATGTCTGGGTTCGCTCCGGCTCCGAGACCCTTGGTCAAGTTGGGGCCGAGCTGCAGCTTCGTGGCTGCGAAGTTCTGCGAGAGCGCCTGGATGTCGGTGTTCGCCGCGACGAACTCCACACCGTCCATGCCCGACGTGACCATGGTGTTCAGGGCGTTGCCGCCGCCGCCACCAATGCCGATGACCTTGATCTGCGCCTGGTAGCCTGCCTGGTCGGCAAAATCGAGTGAGATGCCCATGACGTCCGATTCCTCCCTGATCTGCTCTCTATTCGTCCCGAGGTCGCCACCCGCGTTTCGCCCACGCCGACGGCAACCGAGTCTCTTCTTCTTCAGAACACTTCTTTGAACCACGCCCCCATGCGCGAGACGAGGTTGGGCCTCAGCTCCACGCGGCGCTCGGCCCGGCTACGCGAGTCGCTCGAGACCACGCCCCTCGCGAGCTGCATGGCCCCCCACTTCACCAACCCGACGCCCGTCGAGTAGGCAGGAGGCTTGACCACGTCGACGAGCCCGCCGATGCCGGTCGGAACTCCCCGTCGAACGGGCAAACCCAAGACCTGCTCCGCCAGCTCCGGCATCCCGTCGAGCACGGTGCTTCCACCCGTGATGACGGCCCCCGACGCGAGCACGTCTGCATACCCGGTCGCGGCAATCGCCTGTCGGACCAGCATGAAGATCTCTTCGACGCGTGGCTCGACGATCTGGCACAGGACCCGACGCGGCAACACGCGCGCCGGGCGCCCACCGACGGACGGCACCTCGATGGTGTCGTCCGGGTCGACCATGCTCTCTGCGGCACAGCCATACTTCTGCTTGATGCGTTCGGCCTCCGCGATGGGCGTCCTCAGACCGACCGAGATGTCCTGCGTGAGGTTGAGCCCCCCGAGCGGGATCACCGACGTGTGCACGACCGATCCATCCACGTAGAGGACGATGTCCGTGGTGCCGCCGCCGATGTCGATGACGGCGACGCCGATCTCCTTCTCGTCCTCCGACAGGGTCGCCTCCGCGCTCGCGAGAGGCTGGAGCACGAGCTCCGCGATGTGGAGATCACATCGCTCGGCGCAACGCACGATGTTCTGCGCAAACGTCGAGCCGACCGTCACGAGATGCACCTTCGCCTCGAGACGGACTCCGCTCATCCCGACGGGCTCTTTGATCCCGTCCTGATCGTCCACCAGATACTCCTGGGGCAGGACGTGGATGGTCTGCCGGTCCGAGGGCATCGCCATCGCCTTGGCCTGGTCGAGCACGCGCTCGACGTCGGACGCGGAGACCTCTTTGTCCTTGATCGCGATCACACCGTGGTTGTTGACGCCCTGGACGTGGCTTCCGGCGATGCCTGCGTAGACCGTGCGGATCTCGCACCCTGCCATCGTCTCGGCCTGCTCGACCGCTGCCTGGATGCTCTGGACGGTCGAGTCGATGTTGATGACCACGCCCTTGCGAAGTCCCCGCGAAGGCACGGACCCGACACCGATGATGTCGATCCCGTCCTCCATGACCTCGCCGACGATTGCAGCGACCTTCGTGGTCCCGATGTCGAGCCCGACGACGATGTCGTGCTGCTTGCCCATCTTTGTCTTCCTCTCCAACGCGGCTGCCAACGGTGTCCCCATTACATGGCCGGATCCGCCGACACAACTTTTCGGCACGATCCCGAGCTCGAGCTCTCCCGTTCCTCCGGTACGTTCACCGCAGCTTCACCACCACGCGCTCGGGTCGGGCGCGACCATCCAGGTACACGTAAGCCGGCCGCGCGCCTCGACGCGCCAGGTCGGCCAGCACACTTCCCAGGCGAGTCAGCTTCGGCCGATAGGGGCCGTGTCCGAGCCTGACGTAGACGGCGTCGTCGCCGACGAACACCGAGAGGCCGTCGTCACGCTCGACGTGGATCTCCTGAAGCGCATCGCGCTCGCCCAGCCCTGCCGCGTCGTAGTCGTGCAGCAGCGCGATGGCCTCGAGGAGGGTCGCGGTGGCCCAGGTGCGGTCGCGCAGGTACCGCGCTCGGTCGATTCCCGTGATCACGGGCAGATCGATCGGATCCTGGGAACCTACCCGCTTGAACACGGTCGCGTCCTCGGCGACCAGATACAGTGCTCCCATCGCCGCGAGGGCGATGGCGCGACGTTCGCGGATCTCGACGCTCACGGACCGAGGCAGACGACGCGTGACCTCGGCGTGCGCGATCCATGGAAGCCCACGAATCCGTGCCGCCGCATCGGTGGTCTCGATCGCGAAGACGTTCGTCCCCGGAAGCAGCCCACCGGCCTCGAGGATGGCCTCGCGCGAGACACGGTGATTGCCACGCACCTGGATGTCGTCGAGCGCGAACGCCGGCGACGTGGTCGCGTGCTCGACCGCGAGCCTTCCGAGCGCCACGGCCCCCGTCAGCGTCGCTCCCACCACCGCCAGCTGGAGCACGATCCACGCGGGCCGCCGCAGGCGCCGACCGAACGCACGCACGGCATCCCCCATCCGGCGTGCCCGGTCGCCCGCAGTCGGTCGCGGCCCGGCGGGTGCACGGCGCTTGTTGGCCGGCAGCGACGGTCGCTCCCTCGGCGCGTCGTCGTCCGAGCCGGACCGCGAGGTGCGTTGCGAGTCAAGGCGTGCCACTGCCACGCTCCATCTCCGCATCGGGCTTCCGCAGTCGTTCGATGATCTCCGGGCCTGTGCGCGTGATGTCGCCGGCACCCAACGTGATCACCACGTCGCCGGGACGAACACGTGCGAGCACCGCATCGGCCATCGCGCCTCGCGAGCCCACGTAGGTCACGTCACGATGCCCGTGAAGGCGGATCGACTCGGCGAGCGCCGCCGAGTCGATTCCCTCGATCGGCTCTTCGCTCGCAGCGTAGATATCGGCGAGCAGCAGCACGTCTGCCCGGTTGAACGCACGCGAGAAGTCGTCGTAGAGGGCTCGCGTACGCGTGTATCGATGTGGCTGGAAGGCAACGACGAGCCTTCGCCCGTACGCGCGCATCGCCGCTTCGAGCGTGGCGCGGATCTCCTCGGGATGATGCCCGTAGTCGTCCACGACCGTGATCCCCGATTCCTCGCCGATCACGGTGAATCGCCGCGCCACACCGCGGAACGTCGCCAGCGCCTCCCGCACCACGTCGTGCGGGACTCCGAGCTCGTCCGACACGGCCAGAACGGCCAGACAGTTGAGCACGTTGTGGATGCCGGGCATGCGCACCTCGAAGGTGCCGATGCTCTGGCCGCGTCGGATGACCTCGAAGCGGCTCGTGAGCCCCTCGATGACCGGCGCCCGAGCGCGATAGTCCGCCTGCGCGGAGAGACCATAAGTGACTACGCGCTTCTCGATCCGCGGGAGCAGGTCCTGCACGTTCGGATGATCGAGGCAGAGCACGGCGAGGCCGTAGAACGGCACCTTGTTCACGAACTCGGCGAACGCATCCATCAGCGCCTCGAGCGTCCCGAAGTGATCGAGGTGCTCGGGATCGATGTTGGTCACGACGGCGAGCGTCGGTGTGAGGTGGAGAAACGAACCGTCGCTCTCGTCGGCCTCGGCGACGAGCAGGTCGCCGCCGCCCACCGACGCGCTCGTTCCGAGCGCGTTGAGCTTGCCTCCGATGACGACCGTCGGGGCGACACCGGCGGCCGTCAGCACCGTTGCGATGAGCGATGTCGTGGTCGTCTTGCCGTGGCTGCCGGCGACCGCGATCCCGTGCTTCAGACGCATCAGCTCGGCCAACATCTCCGCACGGGGGATGACGGGGATGCCGCGAGCCCGCGCCGCGACGAGCTCCGGGTTGTCGCGACGCACCGCCGACGAGTAGACGACGACGTCCGCCGCTCCGAGGTTGGCAGCATCGTGACCCACCGAGATCCGGGCACCGAGGCTCTCGAGCCGCCGCGTGACGTCGCTCTCCCGCACGTCGCTGCCGCTCACGGCGAACCCGGAGCTTCGCAGCACCTCCGCGATGCCGGACATGCCGATACCGCCGATGCCGACGAAGTGGACCTCTCGAACGCGCCCTCGGAACACCGTTACACCAATGCCATGGATCGGAGAGTTGGTTTCTCCCTCGCCGACACGAGCGAGAGCAGGTCGTCCACGATGCGCTCGAGCGCGTCGGGCTTGCCATGTTTGCGCGATGAAGCGGCCATCGACTCCAGGCGAGATCGATCGGACGTGAGCTCCACGATCAGCGACGCGAGCACCTCCGGGGTGCACCGATCCTGGCGCAGGCACACGGACGCACCGAGCCGCTCGAGCGCCTCGGCGTTCTTGCCTTGATGGTCGTCGGCAGCGAACGGATAGGGGACCAGGATCGACGGACGGCCGATCACGCAGAGCTCCGCCGTCGTCATCGCCCCTGCCCGGCACACGAGGAGCGACGACTGCACCATCTCGGTGGCGACGTCCTCGACGAACGCGCGCACGTCCGCCTCGATGTCCAGCTCTCGGTATCGCCGAGCGACCTCCTCGAGCTTGCCCTTGCCGCATTGGTGCAGGACGGGGATGGGGCCCAATCTCGAACGCACCAACGCCATCGCATCGGGCAGGACCGCATCGAGAGCATGGGCGCCCTGCGATCCACCCAGGACGAGCACCCGGTTACCCACTGGAAGCCGCGTCCCTGCTCGATCGACGAAAGCACGTCGAACGGGATTGCCGGCGAGAACGGCGCGATCGGGGCCCAGCACGTGGGCAGCTTCGTCATAGGCGACGTAGACCCGCCGCACGAACCTCGCCAAGATGCGATTGGTCAGCCCCGGTCGAGCGTTCTGCTCCAGCAATGCGGTGGGCACCCCGGAGAGCGCAGCGGCCAGCACCACGGGGCCCGAGGCATAGCCGCCGACGCCGAGGACCAGATCGGGCTTGGCACGCCGGACGAGCGTGATCGCCTGGACGCCGGCTCGGGGCAACGCGATCAGACCGCGAGCCCTCTCGACGACGGTTCGTCCCTTCAGCGGCGAGACCGCGAGCAGCTCCAACCGGTAACCGGCGGCTGGAACGGCACGCACCTCGATTCCCTTCTCGGTACCCGCGAACGTCACCTCGGCGGCGGGATCCCGCCGCCGGATCTCGTCGGCGACCGCGAGACCGGGAAAGAGATGGCCACCCGTGCCGCCTCCCGCGACGAGAACGCGAAGGCTCATCCGGCGACCTCCTCCGGCCGTGCGACGCCCCCGACGGGAACGATGGGAGGTGTCGTCGTGCGCGTCGCTGGCGCGGTCACCGAGCGCGACGGGCCCGCGCCTTCCGGCTGCTCCCGGTCGCGCGAAACGTTGAAGAGGATACCGACGGCGAAGCAGTTGGACAGCAACGCAGAACCTCCGGCCGAGAGGAACGGAAGCGCCAAACCCTTGGTCGGCACGAGACCCATCGCGACACCGAGGTTCACGAACGCCGGCGCGACGATGAACATCGTGATCCCGAAGGCCAGCAACATCCCGTAATCGTCGTGCGCTCGCCACGCGGCGCGAACGCCTCGGACGGCGATGATGGTGAAGCCGGCGACCACGAGGCAGATCCCGATGAAGCCCAGCTCTTCCCCGATGATCGCGCTGATGAAGTCGGTGTGTGCCTCCGGGAGGAAGAAGAGCTTCTGTCTTCCATCGCCGAGACCCACCCCGGTGACCCCGCCGGAGCCGAAGCTCATCAGGGACTCCGAGATCTGGTAGCCGATGTCCTGCCGGTAACGGAACGGATCCAGCCACGCATGGATGCGCCGCATCCGGTAAGCCGCGCTCGTGACGAGGACGTACGCGATGGGCAGCGCCGCCAGAACGGCACCGAGGATGTACCCCAACCGTGCGCCGGCCAGGAACATCATGATGAACGTCAGCAACACGAGCATGACGGCAGACCCGAAGTCGGGTTGCCGGAGGCACAGCACCACGAAGACGGCCGCGAACAGCAGGTGGGGCAAGAAGCCGATGGAGAACGACTTGATCCGCTCCTGCTTCTTGGAGAGCGAGTGTGCCAGCCACAGGACGAGCGCAATCTTGGACAGCTCGGCAGGCTGGATGTTGATGGGCCCGACCGGGATCCAGCGCGCCGCTCCGTTGACCGACCTACCGAAGCCCAGCGCGGTCGCCGTGAGCAACACCATGGCGATGAGCAGGATCGGGTACGTCAGAGACCGCCATCGGTGGTAGTCGAACCGGGCGACTGCGACCGCCAGAGGGATACCGACCATCGCGAAGATCGCCTGTCGGATCAGGAAGTGCTGCGCATCGTGGAAATGCCGCTCCGCGTAGACGGCGCTGGCCGAGTAGACCATGACGACGCCGAGCGCGATCAACACGACGACCGTGGCGGCCAGCACGAGGTCGGCCGGCCCGATGGCCTTCGGATAGCCAGCAGCAACCGCGGCGACGGCGTCAGTCGTCGCGGGGTCGCTCTTGCGTCGGAACGGCCAGAGCTTCATCCGGCACCTCCCGCGGCGAGCTCGCGCACCGCAGCCGCGAAGACGTCACCCCGCTCGGCGTAGTTCGCGAACATGTCGAAGCTCGCGCACGCCGGCGCGAGCAAGACCGCGTCTCCGGGCCGCGCGAGCCGCCGAGCTGCGCGCACGGCTTGCGCCATCGACCCGACGCGCTGCGTGGGCAATGCGTCTCCGATGGCACCCTCGATGAGCGATGCAGCGCTGCCGAGCGTCACGACGGCTCGACCCTGGGCCCGTAGAGCGGCGACGAGGGGCGCGTAGCCACCGCCCTTGTCGACCCCTCCCGCGATCAGGACGACTCGCTTGCCCAAGCCCTCGATCGCGGCAACGGCCGCAGCGACGTTGGTCGCCTTCGAGTCGTCGTAGTACTCGACCGAGTCGATGGTCGCCACGAGGCGCATCCTGTGCGGAAGGCCGTCGAACGCCGACAACGTGCCTCGAATCGAATCGGGATGGGCGCCTGCCAGCCTCGCGGCGAGGATGGACGCGGCGGCGTTCTGCAGGTTGTGACCGCCGCGAATACGAATCTCGCTCACCGGGTACGACGCTCCGCTGCCGTGATCGACGATCGCGTCGGCCCCGATCTCGACCGTTGCCGACGGCGAGGCGCCGAACGTGTGCGCTAGCGCAGGCCCCCGCGCGGCTTGTCGTGCGCACACGGCGTCGCCCGCGGGGATCACGGCGTGTGCGCCGGCGGCCTGATGTGCGAACAGGTTACCCTTCGCTGCCGCATAGGCGTCGAACG
>JADZFZ010001092.1 GCA_020854145.1 Deltaproteobacteria bacterium
CCGGACAGCTCGATGGCGATGTCGTCCTCGCCGAGCGCCGACAGCGCGTCGAGCAGGTAGCGCGCGTTGAACCCGATGTTGAGCTCGCCGCCCGCGTAGTCGACCTCGAGCTCCTCGCTGCCCTCGCCGACGTCCGGGTTCTCGCTCGACACCGAGATCTTGCCGGGCGCGAGCTTGAGCCTCACACCTCCGGCGCGGTCGGACGCGACGAGCGCGATACGCCGTAGGGCCTCGACGAGCCCCGCACGACCGACGATCACTCGACGCTCGAACCCGTTGGGGATGACCTGCCCGTACGGAGGGAACTTCGCCTCGACCAGCTTCGCGGAGAGAAGGACCGAATCGCACTTGAAGAAGGCGTTGCCGCCGGAGACCGCGACCGAGACGATGGGCTTGCTCTCTCCCTTGCCACCCACGAGGTCGTCGAGGAGACGACGCAGCTCTCCGACGCCCTTGTGCGGCAGCAGCATGTCGAAGTTGAGCATCGCGGCGCTCTCCACCTTCCGCTCGGCCTTCGAGAGGCGGTGGCCATCGGTCGTGACCATGCGCAGCAGCTTGCCTTCACCTTCGAAGAGCGCACCGGACAGGTGAGGCCGGGTCTCGTCGGTGGACATCGAGAAGCTCGTCTTGGCGATGAGGTCGCCCAGCGCCGCGGCATCGACGTCCGAGAACGTGGCGCGACCCGGGTCGGGCAGCGCGGGAAAGTCCTCGCCGGGCATGCCCACGATTCGGTACTGCACCTTGCCGCACGCGATGCGCGCCGCGTGCTGGTCGCCGACCACGAGCTTGACGTCGCCCTCGGGAAGCGCCTTGACGATGTCGAACAGGACCCGAGCGCCCAGCGCGACGGAGCCACCCTTCTTCACCTCCGCCGGCGTGATGGAGGAGGTCGAGATGTAGAGGTCGGTCGAGGCGAAGCGAAGCGATGTCGGTCCCTCCGTCGTCAGCAAGACGTTCGAGAGGATGGGCATCGAGCTCTTACGGTCGGCGACACCGTGGGTGCGCGCGAGCCCACGGACGAAGTCGCGCTTGCTGATGGTGAGCTCCACGGGGCGTCACTCCTGGCGAGGAAGGGCGAGGGAGAGGAATCGCTCCACACGGATGGGGGGAGAGAGGAGAAGGATCTTTGGAGATCCGTGATCTTCGTAGGGCCTGTGGATTGGGGAGAGATCCCAGCGGGCCCGTGGATTAGTCGGCTTTTCCGTGATCCACAAGAGCCCCGTGGGGTGTGGACGACCCGTGGAGGACGCCGCGCCCCGATTGTCCACAACCGAGCCCACATCGGTTATCCGGATCGTTGTGCACAGCGCGGGGATGGCCCAAACGATCAGATCGCCAAGTCACGACAAAAACAACAAGAACAAAGTCGTCATGACGACTCGCGTTGGGCTTCGACGATGTCCAACACCTCGCGCTCCGACAGCAGGTGATCGGAGCCCTTCGCGTGCTTCAAGATCGCGTCCACGAGGGCAGGCGTGGCCTCGATGCGTCGGCGCGCGAGCCAGTGACCGACGTTGGAGAGGCCCGACATCGGGCCGATCTCGATCTCCTGCTCGCGGCCGAACATCCCCGCGGGCACGCCCGAGTAGACCCGGTCCGCGAGCCAATCGGCGCCCTTGGCCTTGGCCTTCACGATGGCGGCGGCGTGCACGCCCGTCCCGGTCCGGAAGGCATCACGTCCGACGAGGGGGTAGTTGATCGGGATCGGGAATCGCGTCGCGCGTGAGGCGAGCTCGCAATAAGCCATCAACTTCGACAGGTCGTGGTCCTCGAGCTCGCCGAGCAGCTTCAGGTTCAGGAGCACCAGATCCATGGGGGTGTTGCCGACGCGCTCGCCGATGCCGAGGGCGCAGCCGTGCACGCGGTCGGCGCCGAACTCGAAGGCCCAGAGCGCGTTCTCGAGCGCGAGACCGCGGTCGTTGTGACCGTGCCAGTCGATGCCCACGTCGGCGCCCATCCCCGCGATGATGGCGCGCGTGAAGTCGATCAGGTTCCGTACGCCGTCGGGCGTGGCGTGGCCCACGGTGTCGCAGAGACACAAGCGCTTGGCGCCGTGATCGATGGCGTTCTTGAAGAGGGCCGAGAGCACCTCGGGCCGGGAGCGCGTCGTGTCCTCGGTGACGAAGGTGCACGGAAGATCGTTCTTCACCGCGACGTCGATGGCGTCTGCGCTCCGCTTGCAGAGCAACGCGACGTCCCACTCCTCGGCCAGCTGCCGGATCGGGGAGCTGCCGATGAAGGTCATGACCTCGATCGCGATGCCCGTACGTTGGCTGACCTCGACCATCGGCGTGATGTCCGAGACCACCGTGCGACCCGCGCAGGCGGGCTTGATGGCGAGCTTGTGCTCCACGATCTCGCGCACGAGCGTCGTGACGTCGTCGAACGCGCGCTTGCCCGCGCCCGGCAGGCCGACGTCCGCCACGTCGATGCCGAGGCTGCTCATCAGGTGGACGAGCTCGATCTTCTCCTCGATCTTCGGGTCCACGACCGACGGGTTCTGGATCCCGTCGCGCAACGTCTCGTCGAAGAGCTTCACGCCGTGCTGCGCCACGGGTACGCGTCGCTTGACGGCGTTCCAGTCGTAGATGAGGTCGCTCAGAGGAAACGGAGAGGACGGCTCGGCCATCCGGTCAGCCTAGCTCATGCCCCCCAGCGACGACGCACGTCTCCCGAGCGGACGGTCACACGAGCTTGATCGAGGTGCTCGGCCAGAGGGATCGCGTACTTGCGCGACTGGCCCGTGAGCTCCTTGAAGGTCTGTGCGTCGAGCTCGCGGGCTCGCTCGAAATGGGCGAGGACTCGCCCTTTGAGCGCCTCGACGGCCGCGCGGTCGAACCAGAGCTCCGACGACACACGCGATGCCCGACCTTGCTTGTCCAGCAGCGCCAGCGCCGCCGTCACGTCGCGCGGGACGACCGACGCGACCTTCGCGGCGATGAGCCCGGGCAGCTCCGCGACGCGCGGAGGCGCGAGGCCCGCGCCGGAGAGCACCTCCGCGATGGCCTCTGCGATGAGATCGATCCGGGCGCCGCTCGGGCCCGAGCCCTTGCGGCGGATGCGGCCGTCCTCGAGCACGAGCGCACCCTTGGCGAGCGCCGCGGCGATGGCGCGATCGACGACGCCGGTGTGCGCGCCTCGGCCGGCGCGAGGACGGGCCTCGGCCATCGGGATGCCGATGCGCGCCACGTCCTCGTCCGCGAGCGCGCGATCGAGCCATGCGGACAACCGATGCGTGGCCTCGTCGATCGTGGATCGTGCCACCACGAGGGTGCCGCCGACCTCCAGGATGCGTCCTTCGCCGATCGCGCCCGCGACAGCGTTGCGCTCGCCGTCGGGCATCCGCCGTTCGAGCTCGGCGCGGGACGTTCCACGAGCTCCCGCGAAGCTCGCCTCGGCTTCCGCGCGAGCGACGCCGCTCGCACCGAGACAGCGCAGGAGCCGGGCGGCGGCGTCCTTTCGCGCGCGGTAGGGCTCCACCTCGGCGCGCACGATCTCGAAGCCCGCGGCGGTCGCGCCCGCCTTGGCCACCGCGGCGTCGGCGCGGAGCACCCCGCGCTCGCCCGGCCGCACGACCACCTCGGTCTCGGTCGTGACCCGTGCGAGCCCTTCCTCGCCGGGCTCGAGCTGCTCTCGGTCGAGCAACGTCACCGTCGCGGGCACGGCCGCGGTCCCGACGTGCAGGAGCATCTTGCCCCGTCGACCGAGCGGCCGCCGACAGCTCGCCAGCCAGCGGACGCGACCGTCGATCGCGCGGGTCCCGACGAGCGCGCCCGCAGCGACTAGCCAGCTGCCCGCGGGCGCGGCGTCGCGTTCGAGCCCGCTCGCCTGCACGGCCACGCGCGAGCCTGCCCTCACGAGCTCGGTGGCTCGACCATGGACCTCGAGCGTACGCACGCGCGCCGCGGCGCGACCGGTCGCGTGGGGCAGCACCTCGACGGCGTCGCCCACCGCGAGCTTGCCAGCCGCCAGCGTGCCCGTGACGACGAGCCCGTGCCCTTTGACGAGGAACGATCGATCGATCGGAAGGCGCGCCGGCGCGTCGATCAGACGCTTGCGGCGTGCGCTCGCGGTGCGATCGATGGCGCTCAGCAGCGCGTCGAGACCCTCGCCCGTGACGCTCGAGACCGGCACGATCGGCGCATCGGGCAGGCCTTCGCTCGCGCAGAGCGACGCGGCGTCCTCGCGCGCGAGCGCCACGAGATCCGCATCGACGGCGTCGATCTTCGTCAGCGCGACGATGCAGGAAGGCACGCCGAGCAGCCTGCAGATGGCCAGGTGCTCGCGCGTCTGCGGCATCACGCCGTCGTCCGCGGCGACGACCAGCACGACGGTGTCGAAGCCGGTCGCGCCGGAGACCATGGTGCGCACGAGCGCCTCGTGGCCGGGCACATCGACGAACGCGGCGGTGCGTCCCGAAGGCAACGTCCGCGACGCGAAGCCGAGCACGAGCGTGATGCCCCGGGCCTTCTCCTCCGGGAGGCGATCGGGGTCGGTCCCCGTGAGCGCACGGACGAGGGACGACTTGCCGTGGTCGATGTGCCCGGCGGTGCCGACGATGATGTCGTCGAAGATCACGGCGGGCCCGAGTCTCGCAGGCGAGCGCTCGGCACGCACGCGTTCCCGTCGGCCGGATGCGCTGCTAGGATGCCGCCGTCGTCGTGACCGATCGAGGCACAGCGGCGTCGGAGCCCAGAGTCGTGGGACGTCACCACCACAGGGACGATGAGGAAGACACGACCGCGGTCTTCGCCGTCGACCAGGGGCTGAGCGCGCGCGCGACCGCGGCGCGTCGCGACCGCGCCTCGCTCACCGTGCTGTCGGGCTCGTCGATCGGGACGATCGCGCGCCTCGATCGCGACCCGTTCGTGATCGGTCGCGCCGCCGACTGCGCGCTCGTGCTCGAGGACGACGGCATCTCGCGCAGGCACGCGGAGCTGCGCTCGGCGGGCAGCGAGTGGGTTCTCGTCGATCTCGGCTCGAAGAACGGCACGTTCGCCAACGGCGTCTCGGTTCGCGAGCGTCTGCTCCGCCCGGGAGATCGCATCCAGCTCGGCCGCGCGACCATCGTGCAGTTCTCGCTCGCCGACGAGCTCGAGGATCACGTGCAGCAGAGCCTGCTCGACAGCGCGACGCGCGATGCGTTGACCGGCCTGGCCAACCGCCGGTCCTTCGACGAGCGCATCGTCGCCGAGTTCAGCTTCGCGGTGCGTCACGGTGCGCCGCTCGGGATCGTCATGGCCGACGTCGATCACTTCCGCGACGTCAACACGCGCCTCGGGCACCTCGCGGGCGACGCTGCGCTCCGTTACCTCGGCGCCGCGATCCGCAAGACCATCCGAGCCGAGGATTTCGCCGCGCGCTACGGGGGCGAAGAGTTCGTCGTGCTCGTACGCAACCTCGACGCGCGCAACCTCGCGTTGTTCGCCGATCGGCTGCGCCGCGTGGTCGAGCGCATGACGATCCCGTGGGAGTCGATCGAGATCGGCGTGACCATCAGCCTCGGGCTCTCGATGATCGACGCCTCGACGCCGGTGGAGTCGCCCATGGCGCTGCTCCAGCGCGCCGACGACAACCTCTATCGGGCCAAGTCGGGCGGCCGCAACCGCGTCGTCGGCACGTAGTCGCTCCGCACCGATGCAGGGCGATTCGCGCGCTTCCCGAAGGGGGACAGGCTCGGGATGCGGGGTGGATCCAACTGATGCGGAGCCAAGCCGGCCCTGCTACGTTCTCGCGTCGATGAGCGCCAGCCAAGCTCCCGAGGCGAGCGTGCCTCCGCCGCGTCGCGAGACGGCGGTGTCGGGCAAGGTCGCCGGGTCGTCACGCGCCACCGAGACGGGGGGCATCGCGCATCGGGAGACGAAGCTCACCGGCGGTGTGCGAATCGCAGTGACGGTCGAGGCGGAGACGACGGGCCCCGACGACGTCGAGCGCATGTGCAGCGTCGCGCTGCGCGGAGCCGCGGACGCCATCGCGCGAACGGCGGAGCCGCCGCCGCTCCCGCCCGTGCACGCCACGGGGATCATCGGGCGCTCGCCCGAGATCGCGGAGCTCTTGCGCATGATGGCGCGCGTGGCGGCCTCGGACGCGACGGTGCTCGTGATCGGCGAGAACGGTACGGGCAAGGAGCTGGTAGCGCGGGCGTTGCACCAGATCTCGCGGCGGGCCAACAAGCGGTTCGTCGCCACCAACTGCAGCGCGTTCAACGACAACCTGCTCGAGAGCGAGCTCTTCGGACACCGTCGAGGCGCGTTCACCGGCGCCATCGTGGACAAGCCCGGGCTCTTCGAGGTCGCCGACGGCGGCACCTTCTTCCTCGACGAGGTGGGCGACATGTCGCCGGCGCTGCAGGTGAAGCTGCTCCGCGTGTTGCAGGAGGGCACCTTCATGCCCGTCGGCGGCACCGAGATGCGCAAGGTCGATGTGCGCATCGTCGCCGCGACCAATCGCGACCTCGCGGGCATGGTGAAGTCGGGAAGCTTCCGCGAGGACGTCTTCTACCGGCTCAACGTCGTGACCCTGCGCGTACCGGCGCTACGGGAGCGTGCGGGTGACATCCGCATCCTGTGCGACCACTTCCTCGCGCGGCTCGCCGAACGCGAGGGCCGCCGCAAGCGTCTCTCCGATGCGTGCCTCTCGCGCCTCGAGTCGCATCGATGGCCGGGTAACGTGCGCGAGCTCGAGAACGAGATCGAGCGGCTCTGGGTGCTGTCGGGAGAGGGTGCCCTCATCGACGAGGATCTGCTCTCGGACGCGATCCGGATGTCCTCGGTCGCGCCCTCGGCCGGACCGACGACCAAGTCGAGCCCGAGCCCGGCGCCGCTGTCGCTCTACGCGATGAAGCTGCCCGACGCGGTCGAGACGCTCGAGCGGCAGATGATCGCCGACGGCCTGTCGCGCGCGCGCGGCAACAAGACCCGTGCGGCGCGCGAGCTGGGGATCTCGCGACGCAACCTGATCCGCAAGGTGCAGGCGCTCTCGCTCGACGCGGGCACGGAGGACGACGACTGATGGCCGCGCGTCTTCTCATCGCCGAGGACGACCCATTCAACCGACGCCTGCTCCGCGAGCTGTGCGAGGCGGCGGGGCACGAGGTCGAAGAGGCAGACGACGGCCGCGCCGCGCTCGCGATCGCGCGCCGCGACCCACCGCCCGATCTGGTGTTGCTCGATCTGTCGATGCCCGGCGTGGACGGGCTCACGATCCTGCGCACGCTGCGCGAGAGCGACGCGACGCGAAACGTCCCCGTCGTGCTCGTGACCGCCAGCGGCGATCAAGCCCAGCGCGCGCTCGGCTTCGAAGCGGGCGCCGACGACTTCGTCTCGAAGCCGTTCCGCGTCTTCGAGCTGCAGCAACGCATCGAGCAGCTGCTCAGGCGCGGTCACCTCGACGACGACAACGAGCCGGCCGCCGACAGCTCCGATGCGGTCGATCCCCTCACGCGCGCGGGGACGGCTCGTCAGCTGCGCATCGGGCTCGACTACGAGTTCCGCCGCGCGACACGGTACGACCATCCGCTCTCGTGCATCGTGCTGACCATCGACAACCTGCAGACCATCGCCGACGCGCAAGGTCGCGAGCAAGCCGACGGGATCCTCGTGTCGCTCGTGCACGGCATCCGCGGCTTCGTCCGCTCGATCGACCACATCTACCGGTCGGACGCCGACGAGTTCACCGTGCTGCTGCCGCAGACCGATCTCGCGGGTGCACGCAACGTCGCCGATCGGTTGGCCAACGGCGCGACGCAAGGGTCCATCTGGAGCGTCCCGGTCGCGCCCACCCCCGTGCTGCGAATCGGCATCGGATCCCGCGACGAGACGACGCAGAGCCCAGAGGATCTTCTGCGCACGGCCGTCGATCAGATCCGCCGCGAGCGGCGGATCCCCACGCTGCGACCGAGCCCCGAGAGCGAGCCGCCGTGATGGCCGTCCCACCCGATGGGTGGGGTCCGCTACGCACCGACCGCGTCGATCACGGAAACGAGATCGTCGGCAGCCCGGGCCCAGGCAGTCGCGGACGCCGGCCGCCACCGGTGGGGAGACGGATCTCCGTCTGGCGCGGCGTCGTCGAGGTTCCGCGACGCGTCGTCGAGGGCGTCGGGGTGACGGGTGTGGGTGCCGATGGAGGAGGCGCCGGCGCGACGCCGACGGGTGTCGGAGGTGGCGGCGCCGCCGAGCCCGGCGGGACCGGCGCTTGCGGCACGGCGGGGCTCGCGGTGGGCGCCACGGGCGCGATCGGGGCCGCGGGCATCGTCGGCGCCACGTCGGCGGGCGGCATCGCGGGCACGTCGCCCGGTGCGGGCGACGGCGTGCTCGCGCCGACGGTCGCAGCGCGATCCTCCGGAGCGACGGTGGTCGTCGGTGGGGCGGCGGCGGGCTTCCGCAGCAAGACGACCACGACGAGCGCGGTCGCGACGAGCGCACCGAGGAGCAGCCCGACGATGGCCGCGGGCAGCAAGAGCGATCGACGTTTCTTCGCCGACTTCGGGCGTTTCGAGGCCGCCATCATCGCGCGCGCGTCCACCGCCGGCATGGCCTGCACACGCACGGCGCCGGCGTCGCGCGCGACCGACGGGCGACCGTTGCCCGTGCGATCGAGCGGTCGCTGCGACGTCCCTGCGCGTCCCTGCGCCGTCGCCGGCGCGCTCTCCTGCGCGACCGAGGGGCCCGCGTAGCCGGCCATCGGCGTCGCGCGCGTCGGTGGCATGTGGGCGCCGGCGGCCGGCTCGTGCGTGGCGCCCGATCCGTGCGGCGCCGAGAGCTGTGGAAGCGATGGCGTCTCGATCGGCGCGATCGCGCTGAACGCGCTCAACGTGCCCGGCCGAAGCGCATCGGGCTCGCTCGCCGGCTCGAGCAACTCCGTGCGCGCGGCCAGAGGCATCGGCGCCTCGACGCCGCCGCCGAGCATCAACGTCCCCATCCCGGGGCGAACGGCGGGCGCGTCGCCGACGAACGAGCTGCGCACGACGACGCCGGTCGCCTGCGCGAAGGCGTCCGCGAGCGCGGTCGGCGTCGCGTAACGAGCGTCGCGCGCCTTGCTGATCGCTCGCAGCACGACGGCCTCCACGGCAGGATCGATGAGCGGCGCGAGGGTGCGCAGCGGCGCGGGCTTGCCCGAGAGGATCGCGATCACGAGGTCCCCCGTCGTCGAGCCGAGGAACGGCGGCCGCCCCGCGATGGCCTCGTAGAGGATCACCCCGAGGGAGTAGACGTCCACGCGTCCGTCGAGATCGCGCTCGCCGCTCACCTGCTCGGGCGCCATGTAGCGCGGGGTGCCGAGCAGCTCCCCGGTGCGGGTAAGACGCTCTTCTTCGGCCGCCAGCTTCGAGACGCCGAAGTCGAGGAGCTTCACGATCTCGGCGCCGCCGGGCGTGCGCGAAAGAAACACGTTGTCCGGCTTGAGATCGCGATGGATGACGCCCGCGTCGTGCGCCGCCGCGAGCGCATCGGCCGTCTGCGCCACCGTCGGGACCAGGGCGCCCGGCGGAAGCTGACGCTCGCGGCGCATGCGCGCGCCGAGCGTCTCGCCGTCGAGCATCTCCATCACGAGGTAGAGCGCGCCGTCGGGAGTCGTGCCCGCGTGGGGCACCGCCACGATGTTCGGGTGACGGAGCGACGCGAGGATGTCGCCCTCGCGACGAAAGCGCGCGATGGCCTCACGATCGGCCACCACGTCGCGCCGCAGGACCTTCACCGCGACGCGCGCGCCCGAGGCCTGATCGATCGCCTCGACGACCTCGCCCATGCCGCCTTGCGCGATGGGACGAACGACGCGGTAGCGTCCCGCGATCATTGCGCCCGCGTCGCGCACGTCGAGCCGCGCCTGCATCGGCTCAACAGGATGCCAGAAGATCGCGCTCCGCTCGAAGGCTCGGTTCAGAAACGCATCGAGATCGCGAACTCGAGCAGCAGCTGCAGGTTGCGCGAGCTGAACGAGTCCACGCCTTCGGCCTCGGGTTGCTCCGATCCGAAGAGCGCGTCGAAGCGTAGGCCGGCGCGCAGCGTCAGGCGCGGTCCCGGCTGCGACAGCAGGCCGATGAAGGCCTGACCGCCGAAGCCGGTCGTCGAGTTCTTGAACACGGACCCGGGCATCATCTCGACCGGCCGGTTGGTCACGCCGAACTGCGCGAGGCCGCCGAGCCCGCCGTAGAACGCGAAGCCGAGCGGCAGCGGATAGTGATAGATGGCCGCGAGGCCGCCGAGGAAGCTGTGGCTGTCCTGCAGCGGGATCGCTTCGGCGTCGCCGACCGACTGCTGCGTCAGGATGCGCAGGTACGACAGGAGCAGGCGCACCTGGATGCGGTCGCCGAACATGCGCCCGACGAAGAGGCCCGGGTTGCCGTAGAAGGTCGTCTGCGAGACACGCTCACCGCCCTCGGGCGTCGTCGAGCTCGACACGAAGACGCCGGCCAGGTTGAGCCCGAGCTCCCACCGGCCGTTCATCAGCAGCGTCGTGTCCTCGATCGGCGCGCGGCGGAAATCGCCTCCGGTCACGCCGGTCACCTGCGCGTGACCCGGGCTCGTCGCGAGCATCCACGCCGTGGCGCACACGACGCCGAGCACGAGCGCCGCCACGCGCTCTTTCCGGAAGCGAAGCCGCATTGACGTCATCCGCATCGTTCCTCCCTGCCCGCGGTCCCGTAGAACGCGCTGCGGGTGACCGGGCGGTTCCCTTCTACTACGTTTGCGCGCCCCGAGGGCCCGGCCACGTGATGGCTGTCCGCCCCGGGGTCCGCAGGAGGACCGAGACGTGGCGCGATTCATCGACGAGCAGAAACGCACGCACCGGGCAGGCGAGCTACGCGAGAGCGACATCGGTCGCGAGGTGGTGCTCTTCGGGTGGGTCCATTCGTCGCGCGACTCGGGGGGCGCCATCTTCGTGGACCTCCGCGACCGCACGGGCATCGCGCAGGTCGTCTTCGATCGCGGCGCGGACGCCGACGTGCACAAGGTCGGCGAGCAGGTGCGGCGCGAGTGGGTCGTCGCCGTGCGCGGCACCGTGCGCGACCGCGGCGCCATGCGGAACCCGAAGATCCCCACGGGCGCCGTCGAGGTGCTCGCGCGCGAGGTCGAGGTGCTCAACCGAGCCGAGACGCCGCCGTTCGAGATCGAGGACGAGATCGACACGAACGAAGAGAAGCGCCTCGAGCACCGCTACCTCGATCTGCGCAGGCCGCGCCTGCAGCAGGTGCTCATCACGCGTCACCGCATGAACCATGCGACGCGCAACTACTTCCACGAGCGCGGCTTCCTCGAGCTCGAGACGCCCATCCTCTGCAAGTACACGCCGGGAGGCGCACGCAACTTCCTCGTCCCGGCGCGTCGCGAGCCCGGCAAGTTCTACGCGCTCGCCGAGAGCCCCCAGCTCTTCAAGCAGCTCTTCATGATCGCGGGCTACGACCGCTACTTCCAGATCGTCAAGTGCTTCCGCGACGAGGACCTGCGGCTCGATCGACAGCCGGAGTTCACGCAGATCGACGTCGAGATGAGCTTCGTCTGCCAGGACGACGTCTTCACGGAGATCGAAGGACTCGTCTTCCGTCTGTGGAACGAGGTGCTCGGCACCGACCTGCGCACGCTCTATCCCGAGGGCCGCTTCCCGCGCATGCGCTTCGACGACGCGATGCGGCTCTACGGCAACGACAAGCCCGACCTGCGCTTCGCGATGCAGCACACCGATCTGACCGAGCTCGTGGTCGCGCACTCGGGCGGCGGGATCCCGCCGCTCGCCGAGATCGCCGCGCGATTCGCGGACGGCTCGCTGCGTGCGGATCTGCCTGCCGAGATCGTCAAGGTGATGGTCGTGCCCGCGAGCGCGAGCCTCTCGCGCACGGAGACCGACAAGCTCGAGGACTTCGTCAAGAGCATGGGCGCCAAGGGCCTGGCGCGCGCGAAGGTCGCCGACGGCGGCCAGTGGACCCAGTCGCCTTTCGCCAAGACGGTGACCGAGGCGTTCCGCAACGCCGTCAACGCGGCGACCGGCGCGGCGTCGGGCGACCTGCTCCTGTTCCAGTTCGGCCGAACGAGCGTGGTGCACACGGTCATGGCGAACCTGCGCCTGCACCTCGCGAAGAAGCTCGGCTTGATCCCCGCGAGCGGGCACGGCGGCAAGTGGAGCTTCACGTGGGTCGTCGATCCGCCGCTCTTCGAGCTCGACGAGGAGACGGGGCGTTGGGCTCCCGCGCACCACGCGTTCACCCGGCCGCACGACGCGCACGTCGCGTGGCTCGACGGCGACCCGGGCAAGGTGCTCTGTCATCGGTACGACCTGGTGCTCAACGGATTCGAGATCGGCGGCGGCTCGATCCGGCTGCACGACCCGGACGTGCAGGCGAAGGTCTTCGCCGCGCTCGGGATCTCCGACGACGAGGCGCGCGAGAAGTTCGGGTTCCTCCTCGACGCGCTCCGGTCGGGCGCGCCGCCGCACGGCGGCATCGCCGTCGGCATGGATCGGTTGGCGATGTTGCTGTCGGGCGCCGAGTCGCTCCGTGACGTCATCCCGTTCCCGAAGACGCAGAAGGGCACCGACCTGATGACGGGAGCGCCCGGGCTCGTGACGCCCGAGCAGCTCGCCGAGCTGAAGGTCGCGGTCCTCAAGTAGCGAAAGCGCCCGAAGAGCCTAGGATTCGTTGCGTGTCCGATGGCGACGCGACGGCCACGCGATCCGGCGAGGGTGACGCCGGTGAGGCCGCCGTGGCGGGCAGCACGAGCGTGGACGCGAGCGTCCCCGCCGAGCCGAGGCGCTCGCTCCATCCGGACCACGTCGCGGCGATGTTGCGTGCGGAGGCGCTCGACCAGAAGCTCACGGCCAAGCAGCGCACGATCGAAGGTCTCGAGACCGATCTGCGCAAGGTGACGCGCGACCTCGAGATCGCGCGACGCGAGGCCGCGGAGGTCCCGAGGCCGAGGCCCGCCACACGCGTGGGCTTGCTCGGGGCCGGCGCCGCGTTCGGCGTGATCGCGGCCGTCGTGATCCAGGCCGTCGTGTGGCCTTCGCCCGCCGAGCCGTCGCAGGCTCCCGAGCAGCACCCGCTCGACCTTCCGCTCGCCGGCCCGGCGCCCGACGCGCCGTCGGTCGGACGCGACCGCCGCGGATGGCGCGGGCGCATCGTGACGAGCACGTCGCCGAGCCTGCCGCCGGGAACGACGTGCGAGATCACCCTCGCGGTCACGCCGGGCAACGACCTGCCGTGCCAGGCGCGGATCGATTGTGGAGGCCGAACGCTCTACGGTCCCGCGCCGTCGGGCCTGTTCGCGTGCCGCCTCGACGGGTTCGATGCCTTCGGGCGCGCGCGCATCTCCGGACGCGACGACCAGGTCACTGCCGGAGACGGCGATCCCGCGATGCACGTCGACACGGGGACGCGCACCGTGCGCGTCTGGGAGAGCTCGTACGGGCGCGAGACCTTCGACGTCACGATCGCGCTCGAGCCCGGCTGAGCCACG
>JADZFZ010001093.1 GCA_020854145.1 Deltaproteobacteria bacterium
CGCCTAGAGGGGCGGCGCTCCACGGAGGGACTCATGGACCGCACTCGTTCGCATCTCGTCTCGTTGCTCTTGCTCGCCTCGTTGGCGCCCATCGCGGCTTGTGCTGCCGACACGGGCGGGGAGGGAGAGATCGGTGAGGAGCTCGCAGACGACGCCGGCGGCGGCGGCAAGGCCGATCACGCAGGGGACGGAACCTGGTACGCGATCCGGCAGGACTTCCGCCGGTGCATCTCGCCGATCTGCGGCGGGTACTGGGTTCGCAAGCTCAACGGGACGCGCACGCGCTGCGCCGACGGCAGCCGCGCAGACGAGTGCTACGTGGCCGACGCCGACTTCAGCGCGCTCGGCGATGCCGATCGCTCCGGGCTTGCGCTCGTGCGCGGCGCGTTGACCGAGAACGATTGGGAAGGCTTCGGGAGCTTCGGGCACCTCACGGTCAGCCGCGCGTGGCGGGCGACGACCGACGCCGAGCCGACGGGCAGCTTCTGGAACATCGAGGACAACGGCATCCGTTGCGTGCGTGCGCCTTGCTTCTCGCTCGACGGCTTCAAGCTCAACTGGACCACGGAGTCGTCGCTGTCGGGGCTCGACCTCTCGGCGACGGGCGCGGACGACGACGAGCTCGCCGCGGCGTACGAAGCGCTCGGCGGTGCGGGCGTCGTGGTGACGGGACGCAGCTCGGGCTCCGCGCGTCGGGGTCGTACCTTCCACGCGCAGCAGCTCTATCTGCCGATCGAGCCGGTGGCGCCCGATCCGCTCGCTTGCGGCAGCGACGCGGACTGCACGTGGAGCGTCTACAGCCATCCCATCTCGACGCCCGACGAGTGCTACTGCACGACGTGCCCGAGCACGCTGATGAACGTGGCGACCGAAGACGCGAACCGCGCCAGCTGGGAGGCGCAGTGCAGCGCGGTCCGGTTGTTGTGCCCGCTCGCACCGTGTGCCCGTCCCCCCGTCGCAGCGTGCATCGAAGGGCGCTGCGCGGTGGCGGCCGAGTAGACGCGTCGGGTCGCGTTCGTCCAGAGGCCCCGATACCCCACGCGCCGCCGATCCAACGTGATCGGCGCGTGGGGGTCGTACGAAGGCCATGACCGCTCGTCTTCTCGTGTGGCTTTCCGCGTGGGGTTGTGCCCTCGCGTTCACCGTGACCGCGCGCGCGCAGTGTCGACGCGACGAGCTGCGCATCGAGCTGCCGGCGGAGCCCGCCGACGGAGAGGCTCGGGCGCACGTGCACGTGCGGCGCTCCGGACGCGATCCCTTCGACGGCCCGCCCGGCGGGACGTGCGTGATCCAGGGGCGCACGGTGGTCCACGTGCCCGACGCGGCCGAGCGATCGTTCGTCGTGAGGGCCTCGGCGACGGAGCTCGCCGCGATCGTCGTCGGACGCGAGACGCTCCACGTATCGATGCCGCCCGGGAGCGAGCTCGCGTTCGTGTCGAGCGCGTGCACGGCGTGGCGCATCGAGGGCGGTGGGCTCGACGTCGTCGACCACCACGGCGCTCGAGCGGGTGAGCCCGGCGTGCTCTGGTTCCGAGGGATCCCCCGCATCGAGTCGCGAAGGACGCCCTACGGCGGCGAGTGTGGCGTCGACGAGCGCGGCGAGATGGGACCTCCGGAGCTCTCGTGTCGCGCGGTCGCGCAACGCGGCTACTGCGCGCCGACGGTGCTCCGGATCGGACGCGCTCGGCACACGTTCTGGCTGCGTTCGGGTGAGCGCTGGACGGTGCGCGTCGAGCGCGGTCGCGTGCGCAGCGAACGGGCAGAGGCGCGGAGCGGCGGCGGCGGAGCTGGCGGTTGACGACCCGCAACGGTGGAGCGACCGCGCGCGGGTAACGTGATCCCAAAGGGAGGATCCCATGAACGAGCCGTTGTTCGCGGTAGGCGCCATCCTCGTGTGGGCGGTCGGCTACGTGGTCGTCCCCAACGTGCTCGACGCGGCCTCTCGTTATCGCGGCGCGCGAGCGGTGCGCTGCCCGCGCGCGGAGAAGGACGTCTCGGTCGCCGTCGATCCGTGGCGTGCCGGCGTGAGCAGCCTCGTGAGCAGCCGCGTGCGGCTGCGCGTGGTGGAGTGCTCGGAGTGGCCTGCGCGTGCGGGCTGCGACCAGAACTGCATGGCGCCCGCGGCGGGCTGAAGACGATCTGCGGGCGCTGCGCTGCAGCCGCGGCATCCGCCCTGCGGGATGGAGCCCAGAGCACGCGCGCCGCGCGCGCCCGGATGCGCGCGTGCGCGGCATCGCGAGTGGCGACGGCGCCTGGCACACGGGCCGCAATCGCCGGCACCCGAGAAGCGACGCGACGCATGCGAATGGTGCTTCGTCCGCGCCGTCTCTCGGGAGGTTCGTTCATGGACAGGTTTCGTGGAATTGCTCTCGCGCTCGGTTGCATGGTGCTGACGGCGGGCGCGTCGGTCGCGCTCGCGCACCCGACGGCCAACGCGCGAAGGACGGTCGCGCAGTGCCGCGCAGGAGGACTGACTCCGCGGCAGGTCGCCTACTGCACTGCGTGCGTGGCGCGCGCGCGGCCGCACCACTACCACCCGCTGCAGCGCTCGGGGAACCGCTGCGATCTCAACGGCACCGGCCGCTAGCGCCGCGTAACGACAGCCGAGCAGTTCTCGGGTCACCCCCCCGATCGGGGGGGTGATCCCATCGAATCGTGATCCGTCGCTCTTGCGAGCGCAGGCCTCGGTGCCCGAGAAGAGAGGGCGGCTTCAACCGGGCTCGCTGCGGCGGGCGAGCGCGCCGAGCGCGTCGTACGCGGCGTACTTGTACGACTCCGAGAGCGTCGGGTAGTTGAACACCATCTCGATGAACGCATCGACGGTGCCGCCGAGGTGCATGACGGTCTGGCCGATGTGCACGAGCTCGCTCGCGCGCTCTCCGATGACGTGGCAACCGAGGACGCGACGGGTCTTGGCCTCGACGACGAGCTTCGTGACGCCTTCGACGTCTCCGGTGATCTGACCTCGCGCGTTGTCGCGATAGAGGGCGCGCCCGACGACCACTTCGATGCCCTTGTCGCGGCAGGATTGCTCGGTCTCTCCGACGCAGCTGACCTCGGGGATCGTGTAGATGCCGTAGGGCGAGACGGAGGCGACGGCCTTCTTGTACGTGAGCCCGAACGCGTGGCAGACGGCCACGCGCGCCTGCTCCATCGAGACCGACGCGAGCGCCGGGAACCCGATGACGTCCCCGGCCGCGTAGACGTTGGGGACCGACGTGCGGAAGTGCTCGTCCACGCGGACGTACCCGCGCCCGTCGGTCTCGATGCCGACGCGTCCGAGCTCGAGCGGCGCCGTGTTGCCCACGCGTCCCGCCGCGAAGAGCAGCTTCTCGGAGACGAGCGGGCGATCGTGTCCTTCGAGATCGCACACGACGCCGCGCGACGGCTCGTGCGCGACCCGCGTCCACTTGCGCCCGAGCACCAGGGTGATGCCCAGATGGCTCATGGCGCGCTCGAGGCGCTCGCGGATCTCGTCGTCGAGGAACGGCAGGATCGCGTTGCGAGCCTCGACGAGCGTCACGGTCGCACCGAGCGCGGCGAACATGCACGCGTACTCGCAGCCGATGACGCCGGCTCCGAGGACGACGAGCGTCGATGGGATGCGGTCGAGCGCGAGGATGTCGTCGCTGTCGTAGACGTCGCGTCCGTCGAAGGGGATCTC
>JADZFZ010001094.1 GCA_020854145.1 Deltaproteobacteria bacterium
CGCTGAACCCGCAGCTGCCGCTCGCCAACCCGCCTCTGCCGGTCGGCCCCGTGCCTCCGGGCCTGGTGCAAGCTCCGCTCGTGCCTCCGGACCCGAGCTCGGGCCTTCCCGGCGCGCTCGTGGGCGGGGTGGGCGGAGGGCAACCCTACGGGACGGTGGGTACGACGAGCTCGCTCGGCACCGACGGGACCGAGCTCGAGCAATACACGTGGCCTGCGAACGCCGTCTACAAGTACGAAGAAGAGCCGGAGAAGCCCGATCCCGACGTGGCCCGCCACTACAAGGTCTACGATCCGACGGCGGCTCCTCCCGAGAAGAAGAGCTTCATCCACGACCCGACCTCTCCGGACCGGGACCTGGTACGGCTGCGGATGGAGGCGCTCATCGCCGAGTCGCAGATCATGCGCCTCACGACCGACCTCGCGGGCGTGATGCCGGGAACCATCCTGCTGCTCAAGCGCGGGTGGCTCTACCCATGTCCCGACACCCCCACTGCGCAGCAGACGCAGAGGCTGCTCGTGCGTCGCGTGCGCCACATCGGCAACGACCCGCAGAGCACGATCGCTCCGCCCTCGACCGACGAGTGGTTCCTCGCGGACGCGAGCTTCCAGAACCTCGTCGAGGTCCAGTGGCTCGATCCGCAGGACCCGACCAGGACCCCGTACCGGCCCCCGCTCCGCACGGCGCGACCGGTCGTCTCGGGGATCCAGACCGCCACCGTGGTCGACACCTCGATGAAGGATCCCGAGGACGCCGAGCAGCAGCTCCACTCGGACCATCGGGCGCTCGGTCGCGTGATGGTGCGCTTCCACTGGGACCGGCGCGGCGAGAACATGCTGGGTGTCAACGTGCCCTTCGACATCCAGGGAGTCAGCCGCGGGCACACGGCCTGGATCCGCGTGAGCCAGCCCTGGGCGGGCGACGACTACGGATACTCCTTCGTCCCTCGGGTCGGCATGGAGGTCGTCGTCGCCTTCGAGGACGGCAACCCGGATCGTCCGCTCATCATCGGCTGCGTCTACAACGGGCTCGAGACACCGCCGCTCGGCTGGGAGAAGGAGCGGACCCACAGCATCGTCTGCACGCGCCCGAACCCGTACGACGACGAGGCCAAGAAGCAGGAAGGGCACCCCCACAACGAGCTCCGGTTCGTCGACGATCGCGACGCGGAGGAGATCCGCGTGGTGGCCCGCAAGTACCTCGTCGAGGAGGTCCGGCACGACATGTGGACGCGCGTCGTCAACGACCAGACGAACGAGGTCGTGGGCAACCATGGAGAGATCGTCCGCAACTACCAGCATCTCGAGGTGAGCGGCGACCGGGACAAGACGGTCGGCAGCTACGAGCTCGTCGAGATCGGCGGCCAGCGCGTGGCCGAGGTCCATGGCAACGACACGCTCGAGGTCACGTGGAGTCGGGACCAGAAGATCGAGGGCGCCCAGACGGTCCACGTGGGCTCGCCCGAAGCGGGTGAAGAGAAGCGCAGGTCGCTGACGGTCTACGGCACCCGCAAGACGGATATAGGCTTCCCGCTCGATCCGGAGCTCGGGCCCCGGAACGACGTCTTCACCATCGAAGGCAACGAGAAGATCACCGTGACGGGCAAGCTGACGGTGCTCGCCGGCTCCTTCGGGGTGGGGATGCCCGCCGCCCCCGGAAGCCCGGTGCACGACGCCAGCATGTCCGCGCGCACCGAGGACGAGCTCGGCGACGCGAAGGACACGCTCGCCATCCGGTCGCAGAAGGACGTCGCGCTCGAGGCCAAGGGCGAGGTCGCGCTCGTCTCGGAGCACTGCGGCGCGCAGCTCGACGCGGGCGAGAAGCTGGAGATCCTCGCGGGCGACAGCAAGCTCGTGCTCGACGCCTCGAGCGCGCTCGGGCCGCTCACGATCGAGAGCGCCAAGAAGGTCGTGATCGAGTGCGCGACCAGCAAGATCGAGATGAGCGACAGCTCCGTGCTTCTCTCGGCCAAGGGCAGCCCCGCCGCGGAGATGGTCTTCAACGCATCCGGTATCGGCCTGAAGGGCGGCTCGCTCGCGCTCATCGCCCGCGCGGAGATAGAGGTCTCCGGCGGAGCCATCAAGGTCTGAGGAGGCACCATGGCGCTCGACGAAGCCAGCAGCGGACTCTCCGAGATCGACGAGCTCGCACAAGAGCTCGGCGCTCCGCCCAACAGCCCGCTCAACGACGCTGCCACCCAGCTGGAGCAGGCCTTCGGGGATCCGACCATCCCCCTTCCGCCGGAGTCGTTCCGCTTCCTCATCGGCCCCCCGGACCCGACGACCACGCCCACGAGCGAGGGAGACGATCCCGAGGACTACATCGCACAGTCCGGAAGGCTGCTCGACCAGCTCGGGCTGGTCGGCGGCTACGGGAAGATGGCAGCCGGCGTGCTGAACGACACGGTCCTGAGCGACATCTTCGGTCACCAGAAGAAGTTCGAGCGGCCCGGGTGGCTCGTGATCTCGATGGTGGCGACCGAAGGGCTGAGCCAGCTGTGGCGCGCCGACGTGCGCCTCATCCGTCCCGAGACCTCGCTTCCGCAGCCCAGCGTGACCACGGCGATGGACAACTTCATCCAATCGTGGGACCCGGACAAGTACCGCGCTGCGAGAGACTCCGGCGCCAGCGCCCCCGGGATGCTCGGCGCGATCGTGCAGGACCTGAACGAGGCTGCGATCGGGACGTTCGGTCTGTGGAACCAGGTGCGCAACCCGGCCAACTACGCACCCTTCAGCGACTGGGAGAACCCCGACGCGCTCGATCCCACGAAGGTGCCCGTGCGGGCGGGGCCGCTCGCCGGCGATGCGACGCACCCCACCTACGTGGCCGGTGCCCTCGCGGTCGATCCCAAGGACTGGCTCGAGCAGTTCGCACGCGTCTCGATCGCGCGGCGCGCTCCCGATCGGTTCACGCTGAGCGAGCGCTGGCTGTCGGGGATCTGCACCGAGATCGAGGACCTCGAGGACTTCGCTCCGAGCACCCGCCAGATCCGGATCGTGATCCGTCCGCGTCTCTGGAAGCTCTCCATGCGCAAGCAGAACCGCATCTTCCAGGACATGACGGCGATCCAGATCGTCAAGCAGCTCCTGAAGGAGCACGGCATCTACGATGGAGTCAACGGCGAGCTGGATCTCGTCCCTCCGCCCCTCTCCCTCGGTCCGGTCGGGATCCCGGGAGAGGCCGCCGCGATGGGCGACGCCCTGGGCGAGATGCTGGGCGGAGTGCCCTTCATCGGAGACACGCTGGAAGGTGCAGGGGGGAAGATCTCGGACTTCGCGAGGAAGAGCGAGGACGCCTGGACCGAGAAGCGCGAGATCTGCGTCCAGTACGACGAGACGGACCTCGAGCTCTTCGAGCGCCTGCTGGCAGAAGAAGGGATCACCTATCTCTTCAAGAGCACCGAGCGGAGCGACAAGCTCATCCTGGCAGACGATCCGATCTACGCAGGAAAGAAGTCACTCCTGGTGAGCCGGACGGCGCTGCCCGTCTTCGGACAGATGAACCTGCCCACCCAGATCACGACACGAGAAGGTGCCTGGAACGTCCAGACCCGGCGCAAGCTCGTCCCGAGCACGGTGACGTTGCGCGACTACAACCATTCGCGCCCCAACTACGTGACCGAGGTCGCGGCAGGAGACCTGCTCTCGCCGATCGCCGGCGGCAGCTCCGTCATGCAGACGGTGGGTCAGGTCGCTTCGGGGGTCGCCGACACGCTGCTCGCCGGGACGCCGGGAGTGGGCGCCTTGCAGATGAAGGAGCAAGACTACGCCGGCTCGGAGGCAGCCTGGTTCGAGTACCCCGCGAACCTCACCCTGCTCCGCAAGGACGAAGCGCCCTATCTGGATCCCGGCGCGGAGTACGACTCCTACGACGGTGTCGCGCTCGCGGAGGTGCGTCGGGAGCGATTCAAGCTCGAAGGCGCGCAGATCGGGGCCAACTCCACGCTCCTGACGCTCGTGCCCGGTAACCACGTCAGCATGATCGGCGGTGGCTTCGACGTCCTGGCCCGCAACCCCAAAGCGCCGGTCAAGCTCCTCGTCACGCGGGTGACGCACATGGCGACCAACGCCGTTCCGCCGACGGGGCCAGGTGCCGCCGCGGTGGACCCCAACGACCCGACCAGCGCGCAGTACACGCAAGCCGGGTTGCTGGTCGCGTCCACGCAGTACTTCAACACGTTCGAGGCGCAGAACGTGCTCCTGCGTTACCGGCCTCCGCCTCCGGCCCGGAGACCCCTCATCCGGGGAGTCCAGACGGCGACCGTGCTCGACGTCGAGCTCATGGACGATCCCGACGTGGCCAAGGACGAGGCCCACGTGGACAAGCTCTGGCGCGCGCTCGTCCGCTTCCACTGGGACCGGCGGCCCTTCTCGACGGCGGCAGGCGACCCGGTCGTGCCGTCGCCCGAGGACCCCACGCAGCTCCGCCTCGCCCACGCCTGCTGGGTGCGCGTCGGGACGGGGTTCGCGGGAGCGGGGTTCGGGACGGTGTTCGCGCCGCGCGTGGGGATGGAGGTGCTCGTGGCCTTCCGCGACGGCAACCCCGATCGTCCGGTCATCGTGGGATGCCTCAACAACGGGGTTGCCGGCGACCACACGTTCCCGCCCGGTCGCGACCGATCGGGCAAGGAGGAAGGCAACCCGCCTCCGCGCTACATCTCGGACGCCGCGCGCAAGACCGAGAGCATCGTGCGTACGCGGTCGCTGCCTCGCGGCGAGAAGGAACGGGGCAACGAGCTCCTGCTGGTCGACAACGGGGGAGTGGAGAAGATCTGGGTCTATGCGCAGCGCGATCTCAACGAGCGCGTCCGCTACGACCACCTCACGACGGTACGGGAGAAGCAGTCCAACCGCGTCGGCGGCAATCAGGTGGAGAAGGTCGGAAAGGACCAGACCCTCTTCGTGAACCGGAAGCCCGAGGCGGAGGACGACTTCTGCCGGACCAAGCTCGTCCATGGCAACGAGACCCACACGCTCGGCAAGGGCGGTATGACCAAGGACGGACGTCACCACGAGATGACGGGCGAGGACTCCGTCACGGTCGATGGCAACCGCACCGAGACCGTGGGAACGACCGAGGTGGTCGTGGTCGACGGCAAGCTCGCCGACGGCAGCGGGCGCGCCGAGATCGCGCGTCACCTGACGGTCGGCGGCAGCCAGGAGGTCCTCGTCACGCAGATGGACCTTCTCAACGTCTCCGGCAACCGCGAGATCACGGCCAAGAAGGCGCTCGAGGTGAAGGCGGCGCAGATCACCATGTCGACGCCGGGCGCACCCCCGACCGGAGGAGGGGAGGCGGAGGCGGACCCGGAGAACGGGATCTCCATGAGCCCCGAGGGCGTGGACGGTCACGGCAAGGGACGCGTGCAGGTCTACGGAGGCAACGACGTCGTCATCCGGTCGGACAACGATCGTGTGCTGATCCGGGCCGAGACCGTTCTGCGTCTCTCCGTCCGCAACCACTCCATCGAGCTCGACGCGGCGGCCGGGACGATTCGCATCCAGGCGGACCCGGACTCGGAGCTTCGGGTGGGAACCCCAGCCGCCTTCGTCAGCCTTTCCAAGACGGAGGCGAAGATCGAGGGCTCGGGCAGCTCGCTCGTCACGACCGCGGACACCGACGCCAACGCCGTCATGACGGGAGCGACGGTGCAGCTCGAGTTCGAGGGCGAGATCCACATGAACGCGCCTTCGGTCGAGTACCAGCGGAGCATGTGAATGGAAGCGTTCGCCAAACCGATCAAGGCGCTGAGCGAGCGCGTCGCATGGTTCGTCCGGAAGAAGGGGATCCGGCTGCTCCACGTCACCGCCGACAACCCATCGAGGGAGGCCGCCGTCGAGCTCGTGATGGGATACGAGTTCCACGCCGAGAATCGCAGCCCCTTCGTGCGTGCGGACTCGCCGTTCTCGAAAGCCGAGCCCGCTTGGGCGGAACGTTCGTCGGCGCTGCGTCAGCAGCACGAGGTGCGTCGGAAGAAGATGGAGAAGGCGGGAGTCGTGTTGCCGGCTCTGCGCGCGACGCCCGCGAGCGGAAAGCCGCTCGTCGATTTCGCCATGCAGGTGCAGCAGCTGGCCCTCGCGCGCGTGCCGCCGCTCGAAGGGTTGGTCGTCGTGCTCGCGCCGGTCGCCGTATCCGATGTCGGCGATTGGGACAACGCGGTAGGCGAGCTCGTCGCGACGCCCTCGCTGTCCGAGGTCAGATGGATCGTGATCGACCTGGTCACGCTGGCCATCCCCAAGACGCTCCGTGCGCTCGGGGACAAGGCGCTCGCGACCACGTGCGTCGTGGACGAGAAGGAGGCACGAGACGAGCTCGCCCGCCAGATCGACCTCTCGGCGGCGGCGGCGGCCGGCGCCCCGGCTGCTGCCCAGACGGGCGGAGCGTGGCCGCGAGGGGTGGTGCCTCCGTCGCGGAGCCGAGCGCCGAAGCTCGACGACGCAGGCAAAGCAGCGTTCGCCGCGGCGGCGGGGATCCCGATGGGCCTGTTCGATCCTGGCATTCGCGAGATCCGCACGGGCGTCATGCGCGCCGCGCAGCGCCTCCGGGTCGGCGACACGCAAGGAGCCATCCGGAACCAGGCCCAGGCGGCCGAGCGCGCAGCGAACGCCGGGATGACGAAAGAAGCGACGGTGCTCGAGCTGGTGCTCTGCGCGTATCTGATGAACGCGGGCCAGAACGCGCTCGCGGCAGAGCGGTACGAGGCGTGCGCTCGACGCGCCCGGGAGTCGAGGTGGCACGATCTCGAGGCCCAAGCGCTCATGGCGCTCGGGGCGCTGCATCTGGTCGCACGCGACCGCGACCGTGCGGCGGCGGCGTACGCGCGCGCCGGCGCTGCGGGCCGTGACGGGAAAGAGACGAGGCTGGCCATCGAGGGCTTCCG
>JADZFZ010001095.1 GCA_020854145.1 Deltaproteobacteria bacterium
CGTCCGGGCCTCGGCAAGGCGCTCGACTACGTGCGCGGCGGCGACACGCTCGTCGTCTGGAAGCTCGATCGGCTCGGCCGCTCGCTAACCCACCTCATCGAGAGCGTGCACGCCCTGCAAGCACGGAAGGTTGGCTTCCGCAGCCTGCAGGAGAGCCTCGATACGAGGACGAGCGGAGGGAAGCTCGTCTTCCACGTCTTCGGCGCCCTCGCGGAGTTCGAGCGCGACATCATCCGCGATCGCACCAGAGCCGGGCTTGCGGCCGCGCGCGCCCGGGGGCGCAGAGGCGGTCGGCCGCGGGTGCTCGACGAGAAGAAGACCGCGCTCGCGCGAACGCTTCACAAGGAGGGCACGCCAACCGCGGTCATATGCGCGACGCTGGGCATCTCGCGCTCGTCGCTCTATCGCTACCTCGCGGCGCCGCCTCCGCCGGCCGCGCCCGCGAAGGCAAGTCGGAGCAAAACGACTGCGACCTCGGCGACCGGCGCCCGTACAAAAAACCTACGGTAGGCCCTCCGGGGGGCCGGTCCCGCCGGCCCTTACCGTAGATTTCTGCACGGATGCTGCTCGGACCCCGTGGCGACCTCGTGGTCGAGGGCCGAGCGGGCTTCATCGTGCCGGCGGCACGCCGAACGCTTTGAGCTTCCGCCAGAGGGTGTTCTCGCCGATGCCGAGCACGCGCGCAGTGGCGGTGCGGTTGCCGTTCATGCGCGCGAGTGTCGCGAGGATGTGCCGCCGCTCCACCTCGGCCAACGTGACGCTGTCGTCGTCCGCCGACGCGCCCTGCGCGCGTCGTTCGTCCGGGATGCGCCGGATCTCCGGAGGCAGGTCGCCGAGCTCGATCCGTGGCTGGCCTTCGGCGAGGACGACCGCGCGCTCGATCGCGTTCTCGAGCTCGCGGACGTTGCCCGGCCACGGGTAAGCGGCCAAGGCGTCCAGCACGTCCGACGACAGGGAGCACGGCCCGCAGGCGTTCTCGCGGCACGTGCGCGCGATGAACGAGCGAGCGAGCGGCAGGATGTCGACGAGCCGCTCGCGCAGCGGCGGCACCTCGATTGGGACGACACGGAGCCGATAGTAGAGGTCCCGCCGAAACGCGCCGTCGCGCACGAGCTCGCCCAGATCGCGGTGCGTGGCAGCCACCACGCGGACGTCGATGGACAGGTCCTCCGTTGCGCCGACTGGTCGGACTCGGTGGTCCTGCAGCGCCCGGAGGAGCTTCACCTGTGCGCCTTTCGGAGTCTCGCCGATCTCGTCCAAGAGGAGCGTGCCGCCGGAGGCCGCGGCGAACAGGCCTCGTTTCTTGCCGTCGGCGCCCGTGAACGCCCCTCTCTCGTGGCCGAACAGCTCGCTCTCGAAGAGCGCCTCGGGGATGGCGCCACAGTTGACGGCCACGAACGGTCCCGAACGCCGCCGCGAGCGGGCGTGCATGTGTCTCGCGATGCGCTCCTTTCCCGTCCCGCTCTCGCCGGTCACGAGCACCGTCGCGTCCGACGCGGCAGCACGTTCCGCGAGCTGGAGCGCGCGACGCATGGCGGGGCTCCGAGCGAGCAGATCGGTCTCTCCGGTCAGGGTCTCGAGGCGGCGCGGCATCCAGGATGGAGGGTAACGTGCCTCCATCTTGGAAGCATCCCCGCCCAGCGCCGCGCTGCTCCCGAGGCACGGCGATGGCGCGCGTCGTGCGTGATGGGGATGCGAGGTGAACGCGATGGAAACTGCGTCCGACGACTGCTGCCCCGCGCCGGCTCGCCCCGCCGAGCCCGCGCCTCCGTCGCGCACGGGTCTCACGATGGCCGCGAGCGCGGGATCGATCCTATCGGCGTTCCTCGCCTCAGCGTGTTGCGTGGGCCCGCTGCTCCTCGCGCTCCTCGGGCTCGGAGGGGGCGCGCTCCTCGTCACGCTCGAGCCCTACCGGCCGTACTTCGTGGGCGTGACGTTCGTGCTCCTCGGCGCGGGTTTCTATCTGACCTACCGGCGACCGAAGCTCGCGGTCGCGAACGCGAGCACACAGGGTCCCGGGACGGGCGCCGCGTGCGATTGCCCAGCTCCCCGCACGAGTCGCCTCGGACGGATCATGCTCTGGGTCGCGACCGCCCTGGTCGTCGGCTTCCTCGCTTTCCCTTACGTCGCTCCGGGCCTGCTCGGGTGAAGGCCGGCCCGTCATGACCTGCGCGTCCTGCAATCTCGCTGACACGCCGCCGTGGGGCAGCGACTCGATCGACCTGCTGGTCGTCGGCTCCGGATCCGCTGCGTTCGCGGCCGCGATCCGTGCGACCGAGCTCGGAGCGAGCGTCACTCTCGTCGAGCGCGGCACGCTCGGCGGCACCTGCGTCAACGTGGGTTGCGTCCCCTCGAAGACGCTCATCCGCGCTGCCGAGGCGCGACATCGTGCCGGTCAGCGCACCTTCGACGGCATTCGAGCGACGGTCGAGCCGACCAACCTCGCCGCCGTCGTCGCGCAGAAGGACGCGCTCGTGCGCGACCTGCGCAGGGCGAAGTACGAGGACGTGCTGGCTGCACATCCGTCCATCCGCCTCGTTCGCGGTCATGCGCGATTGCGACCCGATGCGACCGTCGAGGTCGATGGCGAGCCGATGCGCGCCCACACCGTGTTGCTTTGCCTCGGCGCCAGCGCGGACGTGGCGGCGATCCCCGGGCTCGCAGACACACCGTTCCTCACCAGCACGACCGCGATGGAGCTCGGACGGTTGCCCCGTCATCTCGTCGTGCTGGGTGGCGGCTTCGTCGCGCTCGAGCTCGCGCAGGCGTTTCTGCGATTCGGCTCACGAGTCACCGTCGTCGCGCGGTCGCGTCTGTTGCGCGGCGAGGATCCCGAGCTCGTTTCGCTGCTCTCGACCTACCTGCGTGCCGAGGGGCTCGAGATCGTCGAAGGCGCCGCGATCGGGCGCGTGGACCACGAGGGTGGACACTTTCGCGTGGCGCTGCGGCAGGACGGAGCGTCACGGACGATCGAAGGCGACGAGCTGCTCGTCGCCACGGGCCGGCGTCCCAACACGCTGGGCATCGGGCTCGAAGAGGCGGGCATCGCGCTCGGCGCCGAGGGCGAGATCCTCGTCGACCCGTTCCTGCGCACGAGCCGTCCACACGTCTTCGCAGCGGGCGACGTGCTGGGCGATCCGGCATTCGTCTACGTCGCGGCGTACGCCGGGGCGCTCGCCGCGGACAACGCGCTGGCGGACGCCGGACGCACGTACGACGTCGGCGCCGTGCCACGAGTGATGTTTACCGATCCGGCGATCGCCTCGGTCGGGATCACCGAAGCCGAGGCACACGCGCGCGGACACTCCACCGTGGTCTCTCGGGTGCCTATGGGCTTCGTCCCGCGAGCGGTCGCGGCGCGCGACACCCGCGGTCTGGTCAAGCTCGTCGCCGACGCGGGCACGAACCTGCTGCTGGGCGCGCACGTGCTCGCGCCGGAGGCCGGCGACGTGATCCAGGAGGCTGTCGTGGCGATCCGCTTCGGCATCCGCGTGGACGAGCTCGCCGGCACGTTCCATCCGTACCTGACGAGCGTCGAGGCCCTGAAGCTCGCCTGCCAGGGCTTTCAGAAGGACGTCACGAAACTGTCGTGCTGCGCGGCTTGATCGCGCTCGAATCGAGATCGGAGGACCGATGTGGACACCGATACGCTCAAGGAACGCGCTCCTCGTGGTCGCGGCCGCGGTCGCTGTCGCCGTCGCGATGGGCGGCGCGCCTGCGACGGCGATCCTGTGGCCGCTGCCCGCCCGCGCGCAGGCGACCACCGCACGCGTCCGCCTGCACGTCGGCGGGATGCACTGCGCAACCTGCCCGATCACCGTTCGCCTCGTGCTCCAGCGGCTCCCTGGCGTGCACGAGGCTACGGTCAGCGCCACGACGAAGCGCGCCCTGGTGGTCTACGACCCGCGGCGCATCACCCCGGCCCGCATGGTCCGGGCGATCGCGGACGCTGGCTACCGCGCGCGCATCGAACGGTGACCGGCGAGTCGGGGAGTCACGCGCCGCCTTCGTAACGACGAGTCGGCGAGACCCGACTAGGAGCATGCTCCCCGATCTCCACTCGTTGCCATCCCCGACTCCCACGGTATCGCCACGAACCATCCGGAAGCTCGTCCTCGTCTACGCCGCTGACTCCGGCGCGTGGGCGATCCTCGTCGACGTCGCGAAGAAGGTGCTCCGGGTGCAGGGATGCACGCTCTGCGAGATCACCCACGGCGCCCTCGGCGAGCGCACCGAGTGGCGGTCGTGCCGGGACACGTTGGGTGTGCCCGTCGAGGCTTTCCACCGGGACGACATGCCGCCGCGACTCCGCGAGCTCGCCGGCGATCGGCTGCCCTGCATCGTGGCCGAGGCGCAGGATGGAGAGCTCGTGGTCGTGCTCGAGCCGGAGGTGATCGCGCGGTGCCGGGGCAGCGCCGCTGATCTGCGCGGCAAGCTGCTCTTCCACGTCGCGCGGCTGGGGCTGAAGCTGCCGTAGCCGTTGCCCCGCACGATCAGAAGTCCACCACCGGCAACGACTGTTGCTTCTTGTCACCCTGTATCGGCCATCGGTTCTCGAGCCGCAGCACGCCGCGCGGGCAGACGTGCGCACACATCCCGCAGCCGACGCACGATGCGCGCGTGAAGCTCTGGTTCGACTGCGCGTACGAGCGAACGTCGATGCCCATCTCGCAGTAGGTGCTGCAGTTGCCGCACGAGATGCACATGTCCGGCTTCACCGCGATTCGGAAGCGCCCGAGCTTCTGGACGAGCCCGAGCAGCGCGGCCATCGGGCAGAAGTACCTGCACCACACGCGGGTCCCTAGGATGGGATAGAGGCCCGTGCCCACCACTCCCGCCAGGACCGAGGCGACGACGAGGAAGTAGTAGTGCTGCAGCTGCGAGGCGAAGTGGCTGAAAGCTCCGTGGCCCGGGCCCAGGAACTGATTGCCCGCGACGACCGCCGTCGTCGAGACGGCCAGCGCGAGCACGGCGTAGACGGTCACGTTCTCGAGCCTCCAGGCCGCGGTGGACTTGCTCGAGAGATGTCGCCACGGGTCACCGATCGTGTTCGCGAGCGCGCCGCACCCGCAGACCCACGAGCAGTACCAGCGCTTGCCGAAGTAGATCGTGAGCAGCGGGACCGCCACGAGCGAGCCGAGCATCGCGTAGAGCACGAGATAGACCGGCAGCGAGCGCAGCGTCGTCGGAAACAGATAGTCGATCTTCAGGGGCCAGAAGTAGCTGAGGTAGAAGTCCTTCTGCCCTGCGAGCTTCATCGCGAACGGCACGCAGAAGCCGAGGAGCACCTGGACGCCGACGTTCACGTAGGTGCGCACGCGCTGGTAGCGGCTGTTGCCGTGGCGTCGCAGGAAGGACCAGGCGCCGGCGATCATCGCAGCGCTGTAGACGAACGAGTAGAGAAACCACTTGCTCTCGAGGCCGATCGCAGCCGCCGGCGGGTCGAGCACGTCCGTGAAGTAGAGGGTAACGTAGACAGCGACGATCCCGATCGACACGAGCCAGGCGACGATCCCGCGCGAGCGCCACGCGTCGCGGTAGGTGGCCATGAGCCTCTGCTGCGCTTGCCCGTCCATCTCGTCTCCCTCAGCGCGTCACGCGCAGCTCCGGCGGCACGACGAGCGGGGGGACGAGCTCGGAATCCCACCCCGCCTCGGTGAGGTGGTCGAGCACCCAGGCGAGCGACCGGCGCTCGGCGATCCATCGACCGAGCACCGAGTGGTCCCAGCGCCGACCGAGCAGGCTGAAGCCCGCGACGTGCCCGTTGCGCACCGCGATCCGGGTGCTGCTGCGGACGCGGCCGCGCTCCTCGAAGAGCCAGTCCGCCGCGCCGTCGCGGCCGGACGCAAGCTGGCCGACCGCCGTGTACTCGATGTCCACGAGCTTCGCGGAGTTGTAGAAGATGCCCCGCGCGTAGGTCGCCTCGTCGCCGAGCAGCCGGCGCGCGGCGACCCGCCCCTGATCGCGCGCCGTGTACCAGAGCTGCTCCGGACGGTGCCCGCCGCCCGGCCACGGGACCGATGCGCAGTCCCCGGCGGCCAGCACGTCGGGAGCGCTGGTGCGCAGACCCGCATCCACGAGGATGCCGCCGCCCCGATCTCGCTCGATGGCGCTCGCGGCGAGCCACTCCGTGTTCGGGACGACGCCGATCGCGATCACCACGACGTCGACTGCGATCTCCGCGCCCTGCGTGCTCCGCGCGCCTCGGACGTTGCCGTCGTCGCCGCCGAGCAGCTCCTCGACCTCGTCCCCGTAGCGCACTTCGACTCCGTGACTCCGCAGGGCCTCCGCGATCCACGCGCCCTCGCGCCGGTCGATCGCCAGCGGCCAGAACCACTCGTCGCGAACCCAGAGATGCACTGTCAGGCCGGCCGCGAGAAGCGACTCCACCGCTTCGATACCGATCAGCCCGCCGCCGATCACCAGAGCGGAACGGGCGGTGCGGCGTCGAGCTTCCGCCGCGACCTGCCGTCGCCGATATGGCGAGCCGTGGGCAATCGGGGTCTCGTGCGCGTCGGGGCGAGGCGGACGTCCGCCGCACGACGGTCCCCCATGCACCTCGTGTTCGAGCCACTCGAGATCCTGCAGCGTGACGAAGTGCCCGACGCCTCGCAGATGGGCGCCTTTCCACGCAGCAGATCGCGGACGCGACCCGGACGCCACGAGCAGCCGATCGTACGGGATCGTGTCGCCTGCCAGCTCGACCACGCGCGCGTTCACGTCCACGCCGGTTGCCCGCGCACGAACGCGATCGAACCTCGCGCGCGCGTAGAGGTCGCGCTCGAGCGGCTCGATGTCGCGATGCGACATCTGTCCCGCGAGCACGTACATCAGCGCCGTCCGCGAGAAGAAGTGGTCCGATTCCTCGGACACGATCGTGATGCTCCAGCGCGGCTCACGCGCGCGCACGCCGAGCGCCGCCTCCATCCCCGCGACTCCGTTGCCGACGATGACGATCCGCATCCGCGAAGAGCAGTCGGCAGACGCGCCCCGATCGTTACGCTCATCGCGTCGTTCCCGACTCGTAACGCGGGCGCTCGGTCAACGAACTGACCCTCGATGCACGACGTGACCGCGTCACGCGGCGCGACGCCAACCACACGGAGGAGCACGAGATGAATCGACACCTGGGCAAGATCGTGGAGGCGGTGCTGCTCACCGCAGGGCTCGCCGTGGGCGTTGCCGCTTGTGGTGGTGATGATGCCGAGACCAGCTCGCAGGGCAGCGGCCAGACCGGCGGCGAGGCCAGCTGCAGCGGTGGTGGGGGTCATGGATCAGGTGACCCGAGCGGCGGAGACGCGAGCGGTGAAGGCGGCGGTGCGCCCGGAGAGGGCGGCGCGGAAGCGAGCTGCGGCGCGGCCAGCTGCGGAGGCGGCAGCGGCTCCGAGGGTGGTTCGGGTGGCGGCTGAACCGGGCGCCAAGACTCCGCGCGCCGCGGCTCGAAGAGTCTCGCCCGCGCTCGCGGGGCTCTTGGTCGTGTCCGCGATGGCAGGTGGCGCATTTCTGGCGTGGCCCGCGGGTGGCCAGGACGCGCGACCCTCTGCGCAAGCCGGGCACTCCTGCGGCATCGTCGACTCCGATCATGCCGAGTGGACCGCGCTGCTCCGGCAGCACGTCCACGATGGTCGCGTCGACTATCGCGGCTTCGCAGCGCGCGGGCCTGCGCTCGATTCCTACCTCCGAACGTTGGAGTCCGCCTGCCGCGGTGGATACGCGACGTGGTCGCAACCCGAACGGCTGGCGTACTGGATCAACGTCTACAACGCATACACGGTCCGCCTGGTGCTCGACCACTATCCGATCGACAGCATCCGCTCGATCGGTGTCCTTCCGCTCGCGGCGTTTCGCGAGACGTTCATCCCGCTCGAAGGTCTGCGCGGGCATCGCCTGTCGCTGAACGACGTGGAGCACGACATCCTGCGCGGAGAATTCGCCGATCCGCGGATCCACTTCGCGATCGTGTGCGCTTCGCGGAGCTGCCCGGCGCTCCGCTCCGAGGCGTACCGAGCCGCGAACCTCGACCGTCAGCTGGATGAAGCCGCTCGCGCGTTCATGCGCGATCGCACGAAAAATCACTTCGACTCGGCGTCGCGGACATTGCACCTCTCGTCCATCTTCCGCTCGTCCACAGAGCGTCGAGCCGAGCGTCGCCGGACGGAACCGCGGGCGAGCCGATCCCGTTCGATCACCCGCCGGGCAACGAGCTGCGCGACATCCGTGCCGGCACCGACTCGGCCGACGGCTTCTTGCTGTCGGCGGGCATGCTCGTCAGCATCAC
>JADZFZ010001096.1 GCA_020854145.1 Deltaproteobacteria bacterium
AGCGCGATGAGCGAGATGCCGGCGACGCCCGCGACCGCACGCGCCATCCAGGGCGTGCGCGCGAGCGAGCTGATGCCCTCGAGAAGCAGGATCGACAGGCCGATCGCGTGGAGCACGTCGACGCGCACGAGGTTCGCGAGGGCCGTCTCGGCGCGCACCGGGTCGGAGCCGAACGCATCGAACGGGAACCGCAGCAGGAAGCCGAGCCCGACGATCATCGCGGCGCGACGCGCGCGCCGAACGCGACCGCCCGTGTCGGCGAGGTAGGCGTCGAAACGCGCGAACGTCGTCAGGTGGTACGCGAGCCCGGCCGCGAGCATGAACGCGACGGAGACCCAGCCGCGGAAGCCGACGTATCGCTCGAAGACGGGCCCCGAGCGCAGGTGCTCCGCCATCACCGCGTCGAGCGTGTGCCCGTTGACCATCTGCAGGAGCGCCAGCAGCCGGAGCACGTCGACGAACACGACGCGCCTCACGGGCGACGTCGACGCGCGCTTCTCCCCGAGGCCGACCCTCTCCCCATTCGGGGCGATGGAGCCCGACGTCGAGGCGCTCATAGGCGCTGCACGCGATCGGGCTCGGTGCGCAGCACGAGCAGGTCACCCGTGCGCTCGAGCTCGCCCTCGATCTCGACGGGCTCCGCCAGGTACTCGACGAGCTCGCGATGGATCGCGCGACGGTCCGCGCCGATCACGAGGTAACCCGTCTCGCGCCCATCGGGTGCACGCGTCACGAGCATCGGCGGGATGCCGCCGGACACGCAGAGCTGCGCGCACGCTCGATGGGTCCTGCCGTCGCCGGGACGCATGCGTCCGAGCCAGCACTTCGAGTCGACGATCTCGCCGCGCAGACGCACGTGCCCGAGCGCCACCGGCGCACGCGCGCGGATCCGCGCCTCGAGGTCGGGCGCGAGATCGGTGCTCGCGCTCGGAAGGCGCAGGAGCTCGATCATCTGCTGGCCGTTGCGATCGAGCAGCCCGCCCTCGACGAGCACGACGCGCCCGTCGAGCGCGGCCGCCTGGGGCGGCACCCCGTGCTTGCCGCCGCGCACGAGGTGGATCGCGTGCACGCGCTCCGGGTGGCGAGGATCGATCGTCCACAGGATCCCGTGCGGCGCGAACTGCAGGATCCCGACGCGGCGCTCGGGGCCGTGGAACGGGATCACGCCGCGGCCGGGGTTGCCCATGGTCGCCGCGATCGCGACGGCCCCACCGGCCACGAGCAAGAGCGCGATCACGCCCGCGCCGAGGGAGAATCGCAACGTGCGCTTCGGCGTCGGGAAGTAGCCGACGAAGAACTCGTCGTCTCGTTCGGGAGCGCTCACGACGGGGCCTCGTGGACCTCGATCGGGCCGAGCGACTCGCCGGCGGGCTGCGCGCGCGCGCGCACGAGCAGCTTGCCGTCGACGAGCCGTACGGGATGGGTCGGCAGCTTCTCGGTGAACGGCGGAGGCGAGAGGCCGTCGTCGGGCTTGTACTGCCAGCCGTGCCACGGGCACGTGAGGCAGCCGTCGATCACCTTGCCTTCGTCGAGCGGCCCGCCCTGGTGCGCACACACCGCGCGGATGGCGGCGACCTTCCCGTTCCATCGGACGACGGCGATGCGCTCGCCGTCGGCGCCGCACACCGGTCTCGCGCGCCCTTCGGGGATCGCGTCGGGCGAGCCCGCGTCGAGCCAGCGCTCGCCGTCGTGCTCCACCGCGCGCACCGGCGTGACGTCGGGCCCGCGCGACCGGATGGCCGCAGCGACGTGCAGACCCACGACGAGCGCCACGGCGAGCACCACCATCGCGGGCACGGCGAGGCTCTGCTCGCTCTGCATCGCGCCGAAGGCCACGTGCAACATGGCGAGCGACCACGCGACGTACACGAGCATGTGGAGCGACTTCCAGAACGTCGGCCCGAAGAAGCGCTGCCAGAAGTCGTGGCTCGTGACGGCCATCGCGATCAGCACGAGCAGCGCGAGCAGGCCCAGCACGGGGAACGGCAGCGTCGTGGTCGTGACCGCCGTGTCGAACTTCAGCATCGACGTGAAGGAAGGGACGCTCCCCCACGCGTGATAGAAGCCGAGGACCTCGCGCACGTGCACGAGCGCGACGCCGCACATCATCACGCCCAGGTGACGCCGGTTGTAGACGAGCGGCAGGAACCGGCGGTCGAGTCGCGCGAGCGGCCCGAGGCACAGGATGAGCGTCAGGAGCACGATCGCGCACGAGCCCCACGCGCGCATCGCGAGCACCTCGCCCGACAACGAGTCCGCGTCGCGCAGCAGGACGCTTCCGATGCCCTTGAAGGTCTGGACGTAGACGACGATGCCCGCGAGCGCGAAGGCGTCGTAGACGAGCTTCTTCTTGTTCCACTGGACGCTGACGTAGCGGACGCTCATCGAGCCCTGCCTGCCGCGGCGACCCGCGGCGCCACGTACGTCTCGACCGGACGGACGGTGCGGCGGTAGAGCGCCCAGCCGAGCGCGCCCGCGAGCACGAGCGCGAGCACGATCCAGGTGCGCTGGTGCCTCGCGCGTTGACCGCGGTTCATCGCGCGCCCGTCTTCGCGAGGTCCGCTCGCGAGCGCTCTCGGAAGGCCATCACCGCACGCCCGACGACGAGCGGCCAGAGCAGCGCCGCCGCCGGAAGCACGACGACACGAAAGAGGATGGAGCCCTCGCGCGCGGCGGGATCGAGCCGAGGCGCGATCGAGAGCACGAACACGAGGCCGAACGGGACGCCGATCGCGACGTAGCCGATCGCGGCCCACACGAGCGCACCCGCCAGGGAGGTCACGGCCGCACTACGCACCGGCGACGTCGGAGTTACGTGCCGCGCGTCGGCGGTAACTCCGGCGCGCGCGGTTCGTAGAGCGCGACATGAACGAACCGATGGCCGGGCAGACCGTCGAGCGCAGGCTCGGACGTCGAGACGTCGAGATCACCTCCTCGTCGCAGCAAGCCGTGCGTGCGCTCGACGACGCCATCCTCGGGTTGGCCTCCCATCGGGCCGCCACCGCTGCGCATCTGCGTGCCGCGCTCGAGGCGGACCCCGGGCTCGTCGTCGCGCACTGCATGGCCGGCTTCGGCGCGAGGCTCCTGGGCAGACGCGACGCCTGGCCGGACGCGCACCGCTCGGCCGCGAAGGCGCGCGCTTCGCTCGAGGCGCGCGGCGGGACCGAGCGCGAAGAGCTCCTGACGCGCTCGCTCGAGGCGTGGTGCGCCGGCGCGCCGCTCGCGGCGGTCGACCACCTCGAGTCCGCGCTCGCCCGTACGCCGCTCGATCTCCTGACGGTCAAGCTCTCGCACGCGCTGCAGTTCATGCTCGGGCGTCCGAGCGGGATGCGCCGGAGCCTCGAGCGCGTCCTGCCGGCCTGGGAGGCACGTGACACACCGGGCCGCGGGCTGGTGCTCGGCTGCTATGCGTTCGTGCTCAACGAGACCGGAGAGGTCGGGCGCGCCGAGCGTGTCGGGCGCGCGGCGCTCGAGGAGGATCCGATCGATCCGTGGGGCGTACACGCCGTCACGCATGCGCTCTACACGGTCGGTCGCCTGCGCGAAGGCCTCGCGTGGCTGGCCGCCCACGAGCGTTCCCTCGAGGGCGCCAACAACTTCGCCGGGCACGTGCACTGGCACCGCGCCCTGCTCCTCATCGCGCTCGACGAGCTCGACGAGGTCCTGCGCATCCACGACGAGCACGTGGCGATCCACGGAACGCGCGACTATCGCGACGTCGTCAACGCCGCCACGTTGCTCTATCGGCTCGAGCGGCTGGGCGCGCACGTCGGCAATCGCTGGGACGTGCTCGTCGAGGCCGCCTCGGCGAGGCTCGGCGATCACGCGCTCGGCTTCGCCGACGTCCACTACGTGCTCGCGCTCGTGCGCGGCGGGAAGCTCGCCGACGCCAGCCGCTTCGTCGCGTCGATGCAGGCGGCGGCGAGCGCCCGCGTCGGCGTCGAGGCGGAGACGACGCGCGACGTCGCGGTGCCGGTCGCGGAGGCGTTCGTCGCGACGAGCGACCGGCCCGACCAGACCGTCTCGACGCTCGCGTCGATCGCTCCCTCGCTGCTGCGCCTCGGGGGCAGCCGCGCGCAACGCGAGATCTTCGACCTGGTCCTCGCCGACGCCTACGTGCGCGAGCGAGAGCTCGAGAGCCCGCGCCCGCGCCGTTCGCGCACCTCGCGTGAGAGCGCGTCGAGATCGAGGGCATCCAGATCGAGCGCGGTCGCGGTCGACTCGATCAGCGCGCGGCCGCGCGTGTGAGCGTCGCGGATCGCGTCGGGCACCGCCGGCACGAGCAACGACTCGATCGTCGCCACCACGTCGGGCGGCAGGTCGCGATGCAGGTAGCGCATCCCGAACCCGTAGCGGAGCGGCCGGTGCTTCATGCCCAGGACGATCACCAGCGCGCGCACGGTGACCGACAGGAAGAAGGCGTGCGCGTCGATCACCTTGCCGCGACCCAGCTCCTTCTCGACGAGGTGATCGAGCATGCGGAACCGGTCGAGCGCGTCGGCGAGATCGGCCTTCATCCGGGCGCGAAACGCGCCTGCGTCGAACGGCTTCGGCACCGTGAGGCCGTGCGGATCGAACACGACGCGCGCGTGACCGTGCTGCTCGGGCTCGAGGAAGTACGACGGCGCCGAGCGCGCGATCACGGCGACGTCGACCTTGGTGATCACGTCGCGCCGAGCCGAGGGCTCGGCGCGCGGCGCGAGCTGATAGAAGCACTGCTCGACGCCTCTCCAGAGCGGCTCGGCGACCCGCCAACGGAGCGCGACGGGCGACACGCGGCCGAGCGTCTCCTCGACGACGTCGAGCACGCGCAGCGCGATGCCCGATCCGTCGTCGGCGAGCACCCCGACGTCGACATCGGAGTGCTCGTCGTCGAGCGACCACGACGCCGAGCCGCCCTCCCAGATGGCGAGCACGCCCTCGATCGGCGCGAGGGCGTCGCGCAACACCGCCAGCACCAGGTCACGATCGGGACGCGCCGAGCTCATGCCGCACCCGCGAAGAAGAAAGCGCAGATCACGACGCCACGTTGCCACGATCGACGGCATCGGTGTTGCTGAGCCCACGGCGGAGGTTCCGCCATGCAACGCGTCGGATGGATCGTGGCCTGCTCGTCGATCGGGGCATTCGTCGTGGGGTGCGCGACGACCGTCGACCCGGCGGCGTCCTCGACGCCCGTGGCCCCGCCCGGTGGGTCCGCCCCGCGCGACGCCGCGGTGTCTCCTCCGACGCCACAGCCGACGCCTCCGCCTGTCGCCCCTCCAGCGACTCCACCCGCCCCACCGCCCTCCGGGGCGGGAGGCGCGTGCGCCGCGGCCGACCTCGCGACGCTCACGCCGTGTTGCGAGGCCAACGGAGGGGGCGCGCACTGTCTGCCCGACGCCGACGTCCCCGCCGAGCTGCGCGACGATCTCGAGGCGTGCCCGACGGGCGGACGCTGCGTGATCGACGCGCTCATCACCAGCCGGTTCGCGAGCACGCCGCGTCCGTGCACGTCCATCGGCGGCGCCGCGGGCGCGTGTGTGTCGTTGTGCATCCCGCAGGTCGCGATGAACGCGCGATTCCTGATGCAGGACGTCTGCGGCGCGAACGAGCGCTGCGCGCCCTGCACGAACCCCCTCGACGGCACGAGCACCGGCATCTGCGATCCGTCGCCGCCGCTCGAGTGCATGTCGGTGTCACCCGGAGCCCCCACCCCGCCGCCGCCTCCGCCGCCTCCGCCGCCGACGGCGACGTCGTGTTGCGGAGGTCGCGCGACGTGCGTGGCCTCCGAGGTCGTGCCGGCGGAGCACCGCGCGCGGCTCGCGCAGGACTCGTGCAGCGCCGATCAGCTGTGCATCCCGACGGAGCTGTTGACGGACCCGACGCCGCGCCCGTGCACCATCGCGTGGCTCGCCTTCTTCGGCGACGGCAGCGGCGCGTGCGTGAGCGAGTGCATCCCCGAGGTCGGCTCGCAGCCTCTGCTCTCGCAGGAGGACTGCGACCCCGGCTTCAAGTGCGCACCGTGCGTGGATCCCTTGTCCGGCATGCCGACGGGCCTCTGCGGGTGACGTCGACCTCGAATCGCTCGTGATCCGGTCAGGTGCCCGGGCGGCGGATCTGGAAGAAGCGGTTCGAGACGGTTCGGACGATGATCCCGCCGTCGCTCAGCTGCACGACGCTCCTCGGCAGACGGCTGTTGAACTCCGCGGTGCCCATCGCCGCCGTCGTGAGAGGGATCGTCTCGATCGAGCGGTTCGCGTCGTCGAGCGGGCGTCGGACCAGGATCATCTCCGGCGCGTTCATCGATGCGATCCACATGTCGTTTCGATCGTCGATGATCGCGTCGAACCCGGCCGGCACACCGTCGATCTGCCGCGCCGTCTCGCCGTCGCCCATGGACACTGCGATGGCGCTCAGGTTCGCGGCGCTGAACGCCGCGAACGGCGTGCCCTCGGTGACCGTGCCGATCGCGGGCGGGTGGCTCGTCGCGAAGACCGTGGGCAGATCGGCGAAGTGGACGACCTGGTAGTTGCCGTTGGGGTTGGGGAAGACGTGCTCGATGCTGTCGTTGGGCACGCCTCGCGCGAAGTCGTGCTGGAGGTTGACCAGGAAGCTGCGGCTCGCGAGCCGCGGGGACGACGAGACGCCTCCGAGCGCGCTGATGCGGTCGAGCGCTGCGTGGCGCCCGTCGAACATCGTGGTGTCGGCGAAGCGCGCGGCGAAGCCGCCGTGGCTGATCCGCACCAGGGTGCCGTCGGCGATCGCGATGGCTCCGCGACCGATGGTGTCGGTGTCGAAGGCCTGGGGCGCCGCGCCGTCGAAGGTGAAGCGCACGTTTGCGGTGCGTACTCCGAGCCACGCCTCGCCCATGATCGCCGCGAGGTTCTCGGCGGTGCTCGACGTGGTGGTGAAGGGAGCGCTGGTCGTCGCCATCGAGGGGTTGCCGTTCGAGAGGCGCACGACGGCGACCTGGTTGGTGGCCGGACGCACCGGGTAGTAGATCGCGTTGCCCTGCACCACGATCCGGGTCGAAGCGGCCGTCGTCCCCGGACCCGTGGAGAGGTCCTGCACGCAAAACGCGGGACCGGGACAAGACGAGCCCGAGGACGTCGAGGTCATCGCGCACGTACCCGATCCCACGCACGTCGCGATCACCATCGCGCGCACGCCCGCGACTGCCGTCGTGAACCGCGCGAGATCGAAAGAGACCGTGCCGTCGGTCGTCCCGGTCGGATCGACCGTCTCCCACTCCGTACCGTCGAGGGCCCATACCTTCACGTCGCCGTGCATCTGGCCGTGCGCCGACACGATCTGCGGGTCGGCCGGCAGCGTGACCTGGATCGGCATGGCGAGCTCCGCGCCGCCGCCGTCGATCTGGTAGCCCTGGCCGCACGCGTCGCCGAGCTCGGGCAGAGGCGTGGCCTCGGCGACCGGACGGACGACGATGGTCGCGCTCGTCGACAGGGCGCCCGCCGGGATCACGACGCGCACCTGCTCGAAGCCCGGTGTGCCGCTGCCGTCGAGCGTGCCGCCCTCGGACCCTATGACGGCGGACAGCTCGCCGGGCGTCGGCGTCGGCGTACCCTCTCCGTCGTCGTCTCCACACGCCGGGACCAATGTGACCAGGCTCAGCGCGATGCCGAGCGCGACGTTCGTTCGTCGAGTCATGGAGCCTCCAAGCGACAGAAGTATCCAGCGTCTTCGGACCGGTTCCCGCCCACACGGTCGCTGCCGATCGGTGCAGCCGTTGCTCTCACGACGAGCATAGGGCTGTCCAGCCACGGAGCGGGTTAGGTCGCGTTAAATCGCAGGCCGATCGCCGGCTTCGATCCGGACCGGAAGGCACGGCACGTCCGTGATATCGGTTTGCG
>JADZFZ010001097.1 GCA_020854145.1 Deltaproteobacteria bacterium
GGTCGCGACGAACACGCGAGCTCCCGGCGGCAACGTCAACATGCGCGCTCCCGACCCGCGAGCCCGACGACGATCTCGACGAGCTTCGCGACAGCGATCTCCTCGCGCACGCGCACGACCACGCCATGCACCTCGACCGAGATCATCGCAGCGACTGTCGCCGTCGGCGCAACATCGACCGGCACGAACGCAGGCACCCGGACCGCGCCCAGCCGTCCGCGCCAATACGCGATCCGGCGCTGCGAGACGCCTCGTGCGCGCCCGAACGCCGCGACGCTCAGACCCGAACTATCCAGCTCTGCAAGGACGCCTCGCGCCTCAGCCTCGGTCCACTGCTGCCAGCCCCCTCGAACCTGCTTCGACCCGTTTCGCATCGCCACCTCCGTGCCCGCGCATACACGGGCTCTCGGAGGTCACGAAAGAACGCCGCTCGCCGATGGGATACGATGTTCCCGCCTCGTTCCACCACGTTCCGTCTGGTTCCGCTCCGGGATGCAGAGTCATGGCAAAACGCGTGGCAAAACACCTCGGCGCTCCTCCATCCCTGCGCCAGCCGCTTGGGCCGCAGCGAGGAGCGCCCTGCCACAGCACGCTCACGAAGGGAAGTACCCTCTCCCTTGGAGACGCGCGAACTCATCGCGGCAGCGTGCCCAGAGATCCAATGACTTCAAGATCTCGATAGTCTCTGCTTCGTTCAGGTCGGCAACCCGGTAGCGCCGCGAGAGTGCATCGTGGAGAACCGCTACCGGTGTTCGGTAGCCGACGACACGTAGCTCCGGCGGGTCGCCGACGAGCGCCCGGCGGAAGGCCAGGTACGTTACCCCCTCCTTATCGAGATTTGACAGCGCACGGCGGTTCATGTCCGACGCGATGCGGAGGAGAACCGAGGACCCGCAGATCGCATCCCGGTGGCCGAGCACAACTCTGGTTCCTTCCCGGAGCTCGACCAGCGGAGGACTTGTCGAGTCGCCCGTCCGTGCACTCCACAGTTTGATCGCGCCGGACCACTGTTGCTCCTTCGATGCTTCAGCGAGGGCAGGGCCTACAAGCCCTGCCCGGTGCGCCGCGCAATCTCGCATAAGGCGGTAGTATCGGTACACAGGAAGAAGAAACTCAATGCCGCCCGTGTCCCAGCCGCGTCGTTCGTAGTAGCGCAGCACACGGTCGGGCGGCGGCTCGCGTCCAGATCGGACCGTCGGAGATTCGGCGCCGACTCGCGGTACCTCAGGCGCACTGCGGAACGCCCCCCAAGCCTTCCAAGTCTGCATCGAGGTCGTCGACGAAGCGGTCCAAGGCCGAGAACGTCCGGAGGATGCCAGCCTCGCCGAGGTCTGCCCGCGCCTCGACTACCAGGCCGGTAGGGTCGGTCCAGTCAGGCATGCCACCCCACAGCCCGCCACTGTTGTAGGCAAGCTGCTTGAGTTCGTCGCGTGGCATTCCTTTGCCAAGCGCGTCATCGACCAGGCAGAGCCCAATGGCCGCCATTTTGATCGACCGGTTGAACGCTTCGTGAAATCTGTGGAACCAGAGGTACGCCTCGGTGTTCGCCTGCGAGAGATCCATGGGCGTGTTGTCCTTGGGCGGTCCCGAGCGCCGGGCACAGAGTCATGGAAGAGAGAGCGGCAAGACACCTGGGCATTCAATCGCAGGTCAGGCGCGCCCAGTAGATGCCCTCGACGCGCCGCGTGCCCGCGTCGGTGGTCGCAAAGGGCCCGACCTCGCGCCACGCGACCACCAGATCCGCCCCGTCCCGCCTGGCTAGCACCTCGTCGGCGCTGGCCCCGGCCCCGACGCGCAACGGCTCGGCGCAGGGCGCGAGGTCGACGACCGAGATACACAGGTGCAATGAGGGTTCGCCATACGGTTGCCAGAACACGTCGGCGCCCGATCGCGAGCTCGCGATCACCGCGGTCGCGCGACCCGCCGTTTCCGCGAACACTGTGGGCTCGTCGGGCATAGCCCCGGTGTCTGTCCGGACCACGGAGGCGAGCAGGGTCGGCGCTGGGATGTCGTCCAGTCGTGACCGAATGAGCACCGCAAGGGCACCATCGCTCCTCTGCGCAACGTCGATGTCGTCGACGCTGCGGTACGCACCGTTGAGTGACACGACGATGGGATCCTCGACCGCCGCGCCACTGAACGGGATTATCTCCACCGCACGCGAGCCGCGTCCGCGCTCGTCCCAGATGATCTTGCGAACGACGTCTCCGTCGTCGGGCCCGCCCACGACTCGCACGAGGCTTTGCTCGATCCCTGGGAACATCGTGTCGGCGCCCGTCTCGAGCCAGCGGGGAGGCGAGAGCAGGTCGAGCGCTCGCGAGACGTGGAGAATCCGCAGGCCGGGTCCGGTTTCGCCTTCGACCTCCGCACGCGGCTCGAAGACGCCCATGAGCCAGCGCTCGTCGGGAGTCGCCCACAGTCCTGTCAGCCCAGAGTGCGCCGCCCAAGGCGGCGCATCCGCGACGACGCTGTCGGTCGCATCGACGCCGAACGACACGAGCCCGAGCAAAGGAGTCCCCCCTTCGCTGAACGTGCCCGCCGCCAGCAACTCATCCTCGGCCAAGCCGAGCCCGATGATCTCGTCTGGCGGGTCGGCACCGATCGAGAGCTCGACGATCTCGGAGCCGTCAATTCGCGCAACGTGGGGGCCTCTCGAGTCCCATGCGATTGCGGCGCGACCTCTCTCCGCTACGAGGTTGGTGAGAAGGATTGGTCGTCCTTCGTCCTCGACGATCTGCCTCGCGACGATACCGTACGAGGTGACGCACGCTGGGAGGTCCCAGGCGACGTCGGGTAGATCGCGGCCGTCCCAGCCTGAACCGCCATCCAAGCCCGCCTCCGGGACGATCGCATCAACGTCGGGCGGGGCATCCATCGGCTCCTCGCCAAGGTCGGAGACGCCCTCGTCCCTGCCGCTGTCCGCGTCGGTCGAACCGTCGTCGCCGCACGCGGCACATCCCACGAGAACGATCACGAACAGGTGCCGTGAATCGCTCATCGCCGATTCGAACGGATCGTGATTCCGGTGCCGTTCGGGTACACGAAACGGAGATGGTTGCGTCGCGACAGCGACGCCGCTCCTGCCTCGGGCGAGACACCCGCGGGAAGCGGGCCAACGGTAACGGAGGTGTCGAGGAGGAGCACAGGTCGCTCGCCCCGCCACGTCAGCTCGCCGGACGGCAGCACGCCGAGCTCGGCGTAGCGGACACGGTCGGCGCTCGCGGGTTGCTCCCGCATCTCGCCGGGGTCTGGGACCCGTAGCTCCTCGAACGGTGGACGGAGGGTCACGGTGAACAGATGGAGCTGTTCGACGCCGCCGACCACGATCGGGGTGTGGAACGTGCGCGCCATGGCATAGTCGACGCGGCGGCGTACCCCATTGATCTCGCGAATCGCGTCGATGCGGCGCCGAGGCGAGAAGCTGTCCTCCGTCAGATCGGTGGTGGGGTCGAAGTTGGTGACTACGCGATAGCTCAATCGCGTCGGCGCAGTGGCACCGTCGACGACATCCGCTGTCCCGAACGCAACGAGCAGGTACTGCCTCTCCACCCGTTCGCTACCGACCGCGTCGGGGATGCGCACGACAGTGATGGCCGGGTCGGTGGCGTTCGGTGACTCCGCAACGAGTGGGATGCCAGGGACGTCGAGCTCGCCGACGGTGGCGCGGGGATCGTCGAGTCTTGCGACGCGCAGATCGCCGTTGACGTCGCGAAACGCCACGACGACGTACTGCTGGTCGAATCGCCACTCGAGCTCGATCGGGTCACCACCGAGCGGCGTCACGGTGGCTCCGTCAAATCGGAATGACGTTGTGACGTCGAGCGTGCTGACCGCGACGTCGTCTCCGAATGCACCTCCGAACAGCACTCCCAGATCGCCAGGAAGATTGCCGAGCGGGCCCGCCACATCCGGACGATCGCGAATCAGACGATCGAGCCCAAACCGATGCTCGACGACGGCACCAAACGCACGTGGCGGTCCAATGTCGTCGTACGTGGCCGGCAATCTCCGCGCAGCCGGATCGTCGAAGACGGGAATCAGCGTGTCCACGGCATCCTGACCAATCGGCGGGAGCGCCTCGGGCAGAGGTTGGACGAGGCGCTCGTCGACCAGCACGCAGTCGCCGATTCGCAGGCTCATGGATCCGACCGTGCGGAAGGGATACGGCCGGAAGCCGCTCTCTCGCAGGACGTTGCATGTGACCCGGATACTGCCTGGCGCCCAGCTCGTGACGGCGGGCGACCCCAGCATCAGCCGATCGACAGGTGGGCTGATCGCCACCCACGCTTCGTCGGCGGGACACCCGGATGAACCTGCAGGCGGGGACGGGAGCTGGGCGCCCCGGAGCATTCCGACGTCGGGCGTCGCGGTCGGTTCGCTCCACACGACGAACAGGGCGTCGTCGCGACCGACCGCGGCGGGGCTACCTGCGGTGTGGGCCCCGGGAACGACGCACGGCCCGGCGAAGGTGCCAGCCGTCGCCGCAAAGGCGCCTCCGGCGACCTCACTGCGCCACATGTATTCGATCCGGTCCGCGCCGTCGGCGGGACGGTAGAAGATGAACGTGCGCTCCAGACCGCCCGCGTCGAGCACCGACGCAATTGCGGGTCTGGTCAGGACGTTCGCCTGTGGAAGCCTCAGGCCGATTCCGGGCGGCGGGAGCGACGGACGTGCGAGGAGCTGTCGCGGTAGCGTCCAGATCCCCGCGGCCGAGTGGGCCGTTCGGACGGTCTGCTCTTCCTCGGACACGCTCAATCTGCTGAAGAGATCGGCGCTGGCCTCCGACCACGTCATCGCGTAGCGGGCCCAATCCGTGCGGAACGAGAGTCCTACCGACGCTCCGAAGAGCAGTCGTTCGAAGGTCTCCCGGCCGAGCGGCCGCACGACCAAGCCAGACATCGGTTCGCTCGCACTGCCCTCGTCCCGTGCGAGGACGGAGAGAATGCGGTTGCCGATACCCAGGTTCGTGTGCCCTGGAACGTAGTTGCCGTCTTCCGCTCCGCTGTCGGTGGGATCATCGTAGGCGTCGTAGCGGCCGTACGCCGTGTCGACGAACCGTGACGCACCTTCGCACCATCCGCCGTTTTCGGTCGGCGGCGCGCAGAGCGAGCGCCACGGCTGAGGATCGTCGGAGCTCGTGCAGGGGCGGTTCGGGTTGTCGACTGCGGCGATGGCGTTCTGGGTATCGACGTCGTCCGACAGCAGGCAGTCGTCCTCGACGCGCAATGCGAACCGCCGCTCGAGCATCGTCCCGAACTGATCGCACATGTGCTCGAGCACAGCCTCGCCCTCGAACTCGTCACGCGAGGAGAACGTCGTAGGCCCGACGCGCAGCACGGTGTGGCCGAGTTCGTGGCCGAGAGACTCGGCTCGGCCGGCGCCCTCGGCGAGGAAGATTGTCGCGTCGCCGGCGGACGGGCTGTTCACTCCGATGCTCAACATTGGGACCGCGCCGATCGCGACCTCGATGCCGTCACGGCCCGGGTCGATCCAGTCGCGGAAGTTCGGGTGCGCGAACTCTGCGCCGCGCTCGCCGAAGAACCGCTCCGCCTCGCACAACGATGCCTGCATCTCGTCGAGATCGCGCGCGAGTGGGGTCGCTCCGGTCGGCGGCGCATCGGCCGAGGGGCAGGCCAAATCGCCGCGCCACAGCTCCGGCCCCTCGCTGACGGCACCGCCGATCGTGCCTACGGCCCTACGGACGACGTCCTCTCCGCCGAGCAAGTGAGATCGCTCGATCGAAGCGATGACCGTCCCATCGAGCTGATCGACCAGAACCTCTCGAGCACCGGCACCCCTGCCACGCCGCGGGACGAGGCGGATCCGCCATGCGCGGCGATCGCGATCCTCATTGCGCCAGCGCCGCAGGTCGACCACGACCTCGTCGATCTGATCGAGCGTCGGCACGACGCCGCTCCACAGCGAGTCGCCTCTCGCGCGCAGATCGTCGATCGCGATGCGGACGGCGACACCTCGACCAATCTGTCGGCCCTGCGGCGGAGTCGCCCTCGGTACGAGCGAGGCGTCCAGTCGCGTCAACCGTCCGCTCTCGTCGAGATCGAAGGCGACGTTGGCGTCGTGCACGGGGACACCACGCCAGCGTTGCTCGAACACGAAACGTCGCTTGGCGCGACCGTCGACGACGCGCGCAAGGACCAGTTCGTCCTCGTCGCCGAGCGCCAGCAGATCGTGCCCGAGCGACCCCGGCGCCACGAAGCGTCGCGCTCGCGCCTCCGTCGGCGAAGCGGGCAACGCAGGCGCGACGTTGACGGAAAGGAAGCGCGCCGAGAGGTGCGTCACCTCGCCGCGCGTCCCGCGACTCACGCGTAGGTCGATCGGATCCTCGTCGTGCCACGCGAGCGCGTTCAGCAAGTCCGCGCGCTCGGTCGACTTCATCTGCGCCAACAATTCGCGCTCTTCGCCCGAACTCGGGCAGGCGGATCCCGGCATGCCTGCTGACGAGTCGGGCGCTGGAGGAATCCGATTCATGCCGCCTCGCGAACGGGGGGAGCGATGTCGAGCGCGAGGAAGCGCCGA
>JADZFZ010001098.1 GCA_020854145.1 Deltaproteobacteria bacterium
ACGACGCGGGACGTGACCGTACGGCCGACCCGCTATCCTCGCGACGTGGCGAGCGACGACGCACGGCGACTGCACCGCGAGGCGACGCGTTCGAGGGGCATCGGCTGGGTGGTCACGGGATTGGCGGCCGTCCTTTGATCGAAGACGCCCCGAAAGCGGAAGCGCGATCGCAGGGAGGGGAGTCGTCGCTGCGCCGCGAGCTCGGTGCGATCGCGGCCACGGCCATCGTGGTCAATGCGACCGTGGGGACGGGCATCTTCAAGACGCCGGCGAAGGTGGCCCGCTCCGCGGGGTCGATCGACGCCGCGCTCGGTGTGTGGGTCGCTGGAGGGGTCGTGGCGCTCGCGGGCGCGTTGTGCATCGCGGAGCTCTCCGCCGCGATGCCGCGCAGCGGCGGCATCTACGAGGTTCTGCGCCGCGCGTTCGGCGCGCGCGTCGCGTTCCTCTACGGCTGGGCGAAGATCACGTTGCTCGTACCGAGCGCCGTCGGGAGCTTCGCGTTGCTCGCGTCGGAGTCCGTCGCCGCGCTGATGAGCTGGCCCGAGTCGCGCCCGCGCGACGTGGCCATCGCGCTCGCGATCCTGGCCGGTTGCGCCGGCGCCAACGTGCTCGGCGTGCGCGCCTCGGGCCGTCAGCAGACGGTCGTCACCGCCGTGAAATACGTCGGGCTCCTGACGCTCGCGTTCATCGGGTTGACCGCGACCGTTCGTCCGGGCGGCGTGCCCATCCCGGCGGATCCGCCCGCCTTCCAGAGCGCCGTGACCGCCGGTGGAGTGTTCGCGGCCCTCGTCTCGGCGATGTGGGCCTACGACGGATGGGCCGATCTCTCGAGCCTCGGCGGCGAGACCCGCAATCCCGGACGCGTTCTCCCACGCGCGCTGCTGCTCGGGACGCTGGCCGTGATGGTGGCCTATCTCGTGGCCAACCTCGGCTACGCGCGCGTCCTCGGGCTCGAGGGTCTCCGTCGCTCGACCACGGGAGCGGGAATGGCCGCAGCGCACGTCGCCTCCCTCACGTGGGGCGACGCCGGACGCTCCTTCCTCTCCGCGCTCGTGCTCACGTCCTGCGTCGGCGGCTGCATGGCGTCGCTCCTGACCAACTCGCGTGCGTTCGTGCCCATGGCGACCGACGGCACCTTCGTGCGCTGGCTCGGACGCGTGCACGACCGCAGCGGCGTCCCGCGCAATGCGATCGTCGTGAGCGCCTTGCTCGGCGCCCTCTACGTGGGCTCGCGCACCTTCGAGCAGCTCACCGACGCATTCGTGGTCGGCTATTTCCCATTCTACGCCGCCGCAATCGTCGCATTGCTGGTGCTCCGCCGGCGCGAGCCTCGATTGCCACGCCCATTCCGGGTCCCGTGGTTCCCTCTGCCGCCGCTCGTCTTTCTCGCGGGCGCGCTGGCGGTCATGGCGGGCGCCGCGACCGACCTCGACGGCGCCGCCGGCTGGGCGCTCCTGGTCATCGCGGCGGGCGTGCCGATCTCGTTCCTCTGGAAGAGGTGAGCAAGCCCCTACTCGGCGGCGGGGGCCTGCAATCGCGTGACGAGCAATTGCACCAGCTCCGCGGGCGGCAGCACCTCGGGCGACTCCACCGAGTTCTTCTCGTTCTCGAACTTCAGCAGATCGAGCGACTGCATCGCCTCGCGGACTCTGGGGGTCAACAATCCGAGGCTCTTCAGGTTGGGCACGATCTTCGAGAACATCATCTGGCGGAATGCCTTGTGGAAAGGCGTGTGCCTCGCCCATTCGCCATAGGTCTTCACGTCCCAGCCGAGACGCTCGAACACGGGGATCGGCAACAATCGATCGTGGAGCAGGTGCGTGGACTCGATGACGAACTCTTCGCGCTCGGCGAGCTCCTTGCTGCTCATCTCGGACGTGTAGACCTTCTGCAGCGACAGGACGCCGAAGCCGACGTGCCGCGCCTCGTCGGCCATGATGCGCGACGTGATGTCCTGGATCAGCGGCTCCTCCGACATCACGAGCTTCATCATGCCGAATGCCGCGAGCGCCAGACCTTCGACCATGATCTGCATGCCGAGGTAGGTGACGTCCCAGCGCGAGTCTTCCGTGATGTCCTCGAGGAGCGCGGACAGGCTCGGGTGGACCTCGTACGAGATGCCGAGCTTCTCGGTCAGGTAGCGGTGGTAGACCTCGACGTGTCGCGCCTCGTCGGCGACCTGGTTGGCCGCGTAGAGCTTCGCCTCGGCCCACGGCACCGTCTCGACGACCTTCGCTGCGGCGACGAGCGCGCCCTGCTCTCCGTGCAGGAACTGCGAGAGCATGAACGAGTTCATGTGCACGTGATACTGGAGCCCGACCTCCTTCGTGAACCGCCTGGGCGGGTCGAGCACGGAGTTGAAGAAGTCGGCGATGTTCTCGTCGGCGCCGAGGCGATCCGCATCGACGTGGGTCGACCAGTCGAGGTCGGTCGCGTTCCACCCGAGCTTCTTGCCCTTCTCGTAGAGCGTCAGGAGCTTCTGGTCCTCGAGCGCGTATTGCCAGTCGTAGACGGCGTCCATGGTCGCGCGCACGCGCTGGAACGGGCCCTTCGCGGGCACGGGCACGGGGTTCTGCTGGCGATAGTCCAACGACGCCTCCTCGCGACCATGCTACCCCACCCCGGTTCGTGGACGAGGCTTTCATGGGCAAGACGATTCTCGTGACCGGCCCGACGTCGGGCATCGGCGCGGTCAGCGCGCGGGAGCTCGCGCGCCTCGGTGCGACCGTGTACCTCGCGTGCCGCGACGAGGCCAAGGCACGGCCGCTCGTCGAGTCCATCGCGGCCGGCGGCGGGAAGTCCCACGTGCTCGCGCTCGATCTCGGCGACCTCTCGTCGGTCCGACGGTGCGCCGAGCGATTCTTGGCCACCGGAGATCCTCTGCACGTGCTGGTCAACAATGCCGGCATCGCGGGGATGCGCGGCGTCACGAAGGATGGTTTCGAGCTCGCGTTCGGGACCAATCATCTGGGCCACTTCCTGCTGACCGCACTGTTGTTCCCGCGGCTGCGCGAATCGGCGCCCGCGCGCATCGTCAATGTCGCGAGCACCGCGCATTACCGCGCACGGGGGATCGACTTCGACCTGCTGCGACGAAAGACCCGGTCGCTCACCGGCTGGCCCGAGTACGGCGTCTCGAAGCTCTGCAACGTGCTCTTCACGCGCGAGCTCGAGCGGCGCCTCGGCCATACCGGGGTGCACGCGTATGCCGTCCATCCGGGGGTCGTCGGGTCCGACCTGTGGCGCCGGATCCCGTGGCCGTTCGCCGCGCTGATGAAGACCGGGATGAAGACCAACGAGGAAGGCGCACGCTCGACGATTCATTGCGCCTCGTCCCCCGAGGTGGAGTCGCTCGGCGGGCGATTCTTCGACGAGGATTGCAGCGAGCGAAAGCCGAGCCGTCCCGCACGCGACGACGAGCTCGCCCGGAAGCTCTGGGAGAAGAGCGCGGAGTGGTGCGGCACCGCCCCGGGCGATTGACCGCCTCTACTCGAGCGCGGCGATGGCGCGGGCTTGGGGAAGCAATCCGGTGTCGTAGGCGTGGGTGGCCTGCGCGGCGACGAACAGCGTCCGTTGCACCTCGGGCGAGTCGGGCGCGAAGTGCGCGCGGGCGACGCCGTAGGGGCCGAGGCCGTCGGGCATGGAGGCGCGCCACGACGTCCCGGCGAGATCGAGCAGGTGCGCGATGGAGGCACCGGTGCCGTAGGTGCGCCCCTGGGTCAGGTGCTCGATGGCCCATTGACGGGACTCGAGCAGCTCCGCGGTCAACCCGATGTAGTGGCCGACCGTCTCGGAGTCGAACGGCCGGCCGCCCCCGACCGCGACGAAGGTCAGCTCCGTGTAGAGGGCCGTGCCCTCGACGTTCTCGCCGGCGTCGTCGTAGTCCGCGACGTTGACCCCATCGACCGTGGAGGGCTCGAGCGCACGGCGCGTCTCGCGGACGGCGACGAAGGTGCGCAGCGCGGACTCCGCTTCCTCGGCGCTCGGCGTGGGATCCAGGATCGCCTCGCGCAGCACCGCGTCCTCGAGGAGCGTCATCGCGACGGACGACTCGTCCATCGGGTAACGCATCGGGTCGATGGCGAACCAGCTCGTGGGCTCCGTCCACGCGCCCTCGACGATCTGGTGCCGGTGGAATCCCTCGTGAACGAGGTACATCGGGAACTCGGGGCTCGTCGGCGTCGCGAAGTCGTCCTCGGGCCCCGCGTACTGGAACGCGAGCGTGGGCACGCCGTTCACGTCGAGCGTGAAGTCGAAGTACTCCTGCCCGAACGCGTCGAGCGCCCCGTCGTAACGCAGCACGGGACCGAGATTCTCGGGTGTGCCGGAAAGAGTGATTGCGCCTTCCGGAGGGCTGGGATGGTGAATCAGGTAGCCGCGGACGTTCGGCTCGCCGTCCCCGTCGCGACGGACCAGGTAGAGGGGGATCTCGTCGAATCGATAGACGGTTCCCGAGGAGTCCGACCAGACGTCCATGGCCTGCGACTCGAAGGTCGCCACGATCTCGGAGACGACTTCGAAGAGCGATTCGTCGACCGTGTCCGGTACCAGGTCCGGTCCCGAATCCGCCGGCGGCGTCGCGGGGCCGACGTCGGGCGGGATGCCCGCGTCGGGCGGCGACCCTGCATCGCGCGGCAGCAAGCCGGCGTCTGGGCTCGCAGGCGGCGGCGGGATCGCGGCGCCGTCGTCGTCGCCACAGGCCGCGAGGACGAGCAGCGCAGACGCGCCGGCGGCCACCCAGAGCTTCGTCGTTCGGTCCATCGAGCCTCCGGGTGCCGATCGGTGCAGCGCACGTGCCTCTCTGCCCGTGCGGTGATGGGCGGCCGTGTGCGGCCCGGTGGGCGACAAACGTGGAGAGAGCGGAGCGGTTGCTGCTACCTTCGGAGGCATGGGGTCGTGTCGGGACGCGGCGTTGCTCGTCCTCGTCGTCGGGTGCGTCGTCGGGTGCTCGCTCGATCGACGAGGCATCACGCTCCGCGGAGACGACGCGGGCATGGACGCGCGCATCCCCGACACCGGACGCATCCCCGACAC
>JADZFZ010001099.1 GCA_020854145.1 Deltaproteobacteria bacterium
GCGATCCCGGCGCGCAGACCGGCTGCGCGATGGGTCAGAGCTGCGACATCATCGAGTCCGGGGGGCTCATCTGTCGTCCGCTCGGCACGGGCGGCGACGGCTCGTCGTGCTCCAACGGGCTCGACTGCATCGCCGGATACGGTTGCATCAGCGCGGGCGGGCCCGCCGAGTGCCGCCGCCTGTGCTGCATGAGCATCGACACCCCGTGCCCCTCCGGGCAGCGGTGTCTCGCGTCGGTGGGTGGGCCCGACTCGCCGTACATGGCCTGTTTCCCAGCCGGGTGTGATCCGGTCGAGGACGTCGGCTGCCCGGCGGACCAGACGTGTTACCCGCGCAACGACACGGGCGACACCATCTGCCTGCAACCGGCGGGGACGGGCAGGCAGGGCGACGCGTGCCCCGACGGCAACGTCAACGACTGCGCGCAGGGCCACATCTGCATCGAGAACCGATGCGTGAAGATGTGCCGATTCGGCGGCGGCGAGCCCAGCTGCGGTCCGGGGCTGCGATGCCTGCTCTTCGGCGACTTCGCGATCCTCGGCGTCTGCATGACCTGACGGGGCGAACCCGCCGCCGATGGAGACGACGGCGCGGAGCGGCGAGCCTCAGCGCACCTCGGCGCGCCCGGGCGGGAAGCTCCCGACGAAGGGCTCGTCGCCGCCGCTCGCCGCCACACCGATGACGACCGCCGTGCCGACGGCGACGGCACCGACCGCGATCCACAACCACGGCGACTCGAGCACGCTCCCGCTCGATCGTCGCCGCCGCGGCTCCGGCCTCCGCGCGCCTTCCTCCTCCGGAACCTCCACCACGACCGTGCTGCGCTCGCGCTCGTTGACGCGGAAGTCGACGCCGACCACGTGGCGTCCGTCGCGCTGCACGGCGAGCCGGTGACGTCCCGGGTCCACCTCGACGGGCTCGGTTCGCTCCGCGCCGGCGAGCTCGCGGTCGTCGAGCAGCAGCACGTCGCTGGGTCGCACCCCACGTGCCCGGAAGCGCACGCGGCCCACGCGCGCCTCCGCCCGCGCGAGCGCATCGCGCACGTCCTCGCCGTGCGCCTCGATGAGCGCCACGGGCGCTTCGCGCAGGAAGCGCCGGTACGACGCGATCCCGTCTACGAGATGGCCCGTCTGGACCTGCGCACCCGCGAGGTTGAGCAGGATCTGCGGACGCGGCGCGATCTCGTACGCGCGCTCGAAGGCTGCGAGCGCATCGGCCCAGCGCTCGTCGTTCGCAGCCTCGACGCCCTCCGCGAAGGCTCGCCGCGCCGCCGCGATCTGCGCGCGGGTCGGCGCCTGCGCGTACGCCGAGCCGGCCGCCGCGAGCACGACGACCCCGAGCAAGCCTGCCATCGCGATCGAGCCGAACGAGCGCACGCGCCGGATGGTACGACGGCGAACGAGCGTCCGCGCACCCTTTGGCTCCCGGCTCTCGCGGACAGAGGCGTTGCGTCTTGGGAATGGAAACTCAGCAGCGGGTTCTCCGGACTGTCAGCACCACGACCACGAGGGCCAGGAGCCACGGCGTGAGAACGGACCCACCGGCGGGCGCCGAGCTGGTCGTGCATCCGCCCGAGCTGCCTCGGCGCATCGTCGGAGCGGGAATGGGTCGCCCCGTGTCCGCCCGACCGAAGCTGCCTCCGTCGCGGCCGGCGTCGGAGGGCAGGGTGGTGCCGCCATCGGGTGAGGGCGAGCCGCCATCCGGTGAGGGTCGGCCACCATCGCGAGCGAGCCCGCCGCCATCGACCGCGACGCCGCCGTCGGGTCCGGTCACGACGAGCGGCACCATGTCGGACTCGCCGCCCCCGGGCGCAGGGGTGTGCACCGTGATGCTGCGCGTGCCCGCCATCACGAGCGCTTCGGCCGGGACCGATGCGCCGAGCTCCGTCGCGCTGACGAACGTGGTCGGCTGAGCCGCTCCGTCGAGGCGAATCTCCGACTGGTGAGTGAAGCCGAATCCAATGGCCACCAGCACGAGCGGCGAGCCGGCAGGCGCGCTCGTCGGTGTGATGCTCGTCAACGTGGGCGTCGGTCGCGCTAGTGCCCAGAAGAGCGCGACCTCCTGATCGGGACCGCCGGGGACCGGCGAGAACCCGTATCCGACGATGGCGTTGGTCGCGTTGATCCGGAGGCCTCGATGGTTGTCGCCAGCGAGCGCGCCGTCGAGCATCGTCGTGGGCGCGAGGTTCCATGTGCGGCCGTTGCTGCCCACGATGGAGCGGCCATCGTTGATCCCGTATGCGGCCGAGTGGAAGTCGGGCAGGCCGGGAAGCCTCGTCGCGGTCACGGTCGTCGCGCCTGCGGGCGCGCTGGTGGGATCCCACGAGACGGCGCGATCGCAGCACGCCGGATCGACCCACATCCCGACGACGACCCCGTCGCCGTTCATGTCCGACGCGTGCACGGTGCCAGGTACTGGGCCGCCCTCGTCGGTGAGCACGACGGGCGCGGGGAACGCGGGATGCGCTGGATCCCAGAACAGCCCGCGCCCCACGCCGGCGCCGGGATCGTGGGCCTGACCGAGCACCTGGCCGCGATCGTTGAAGTCGAGCACCGACGCGCCCGAGCCGAGGTCGGGCAGCACGACCGGCACGAGCGACATGGCCGGATCCCAGATCGCAACGCGAAGGAATCCCGTCGCGGGGTCGGTGACGCGACCCACCACGACCCCGTCGGCGTTGATGCCGTTGGCTTCACCGCCGCGGCCCAGATCGCCCAGCAGCGTCGGTGGATCCGAGAGGCGGCCAGCCATCCAGAGGGCTGGCCGAGCACCCACGACGAGGTCGTTGGCGTACCCTACGACGGCCCCGGACCGGTTGGCGGCGTACGCCATCCCGCCGCCGAGGTCGTCGAGCACGGTGGGTGAGACTCCCATCGCGGGGTTCCACACCGCCGGACGATTGCGTCCCTGCACGGCGTCGAAGACCTCGCCGACGACGAGGCCGGTCGGCCCGACGGACCACGCGCGCGAGGCGCCGCCGAGGCCACCCAGAAGCGTCGCCGCGGGAAACGTCGGGCTCGCGGGATCCCAGAACATCGCCTGCGGGACGAGCGTGGCTGGCTCGAGGCCCCAGCCCGCGATCTGCGCTGCGTCGTTGATTGCCACGGGGCCTACGGCCCACGGCTGGTTCCCGAAGGTCTGCTCGATGCCCAGCACCGGAGTCCGGCCCAGCGCTTCGAGGATGACGGGGACCGCTTGCGCGCGCGCCGCCCCGAGCCCGAGAGACGACGAGGACAGCAACACGACTCCGACGACGATAAGTCTGCTCTTCATGCCGATGCTCCCGTGAATGACGTCGGCTCGAGGGCTGAGAATCTCTCGGATTCACGGCGCAGGCAGCTCGCGCCCCCCACCCTCGAGCGGGACTCGCCGCTTCGTTTCGCTGCGGCGTCTGCTCAGGATGCGGCTCCCGCTGCGTGCGCGTCGTGACCCTATCCGCCTCGCATTTGGCAGTTCACGCCATCGTGCAGCGGCGATAGGGTCGCCCGATGGTGGGGGTTCCTGCTCAGACCGTGGAAGCGCTGCTCGCGGGGATGGCCGCAATCGGGCTGGACGTGCTGGCCATCCGGCGAGCCGCGGGGTTACCCGAGGAGCCGTCGACGCTCGACGAGGTCTGGCCTGCGGAGCCGATGGGCGTCGTGTGGGAGCACGCGATGCGCCGATTCCCTCGCGTCACGCTGGGCGCCGAGGTGGGTCTCGCGGTGCCGTTCGGCGCCTTCGGCGTGCTCGATTACCTGGTCGCGAGCTCCGCCAACCTCGGCGGTGGTCTGAACGCGCTGGTCATGCACTTCGGCAGCATCGCGGGGGCGAACCCAGCGTTGACCCTCGTGCAGGACGCGACCGACGTGCGTCTCGAGGTGCGCGCCGCGCCCCAGAATCCGAGGCGATTCCTGGGCGAGGAGCTCTCGCTCGCGATCGTCCTCAGGAACCTTCGCCACATCGCGGCCGAGCCCGTGCCGCTGAGAGAGATCCAGATCGCGCGCCCTGATCCCGACGCCGCGCTCGCGCTGTCGAGCCTCTTCGACGCGCCGGTTCGTCCGGGTCTGCCCGTTTCGGCGCTCTGCCTCGCGCCGTCGGTGATGTCGGTCCGCACGCGCACGGCCGACGCTCAGCTGCAGCGCACCATGCGCATGCTGGCGTCCGACCTCCGGCTCGGCAGCGATGCGCCGTTCGAGCAGGCCATCCGCGCGAGGTTGCGCGAGCTGCTGCCGCGCGGGGACACGGCCGCCACGACCATGGCGCGCATGCTCGGCACCAGCGAGCGCACGCTGCACCGTCGCCTGAACGAGCGGAACACCACGTGGCGCAACGTGCTCGACGCGTTTCGCTCCGACGAGTCGAAGCGCCTCCTGCGCGAGCGTCGCGCCTCGCTGGCCGAGGTCGCGCTCGCCGTGGGCTTCTCCGACCAGACCGCGTGGACGCGTGCGTTCCGGCGCTGGACCGGCAAGAGCCCCGCGCAGTGGTTGCGCGGAGACTGATTCGCCCTCGGGCTCGATCGCACGGAGTCGAACGGATGTCGCCACGGGCAGGCGGGCGCGGCTACGCTCGTCTCGTGGTGCGCTTGCGATCGGCACCTGCCTTCCTCGAACGAGTGACCCTCACGGGAGCCCGACCCGCCGGGGCTCTCTCTGCGCTCGCGCCGCGTGCGATCGCGGTTGTCCTCGCGTCGCTCGTCGCCGTCGCGCTCGCCGGGTGCGACGAGGAGCTCACCCAGATCATGCTCGTGGTCGACACGGAGCTCGACGTGCCCGACGAGGTCGACTCGGTGGTGATTCGCGTGACGGGGCCGTCGGGCCGCGAGCGCGAGGCGAGCGCGAGCCTCGAGACGACACGGCCCGTGACGCTGGCGCTCGTTCCGGCCGACGTTCAAGCGGGCGGGAGCGTCGCCATCCACGTCGCGATGCGACGCGAGGGTGATCTCGTCGCGGAGCGAGTCGCGACGACGAGCTTCGTGGACGGGCGCGTGAGCCAGCTCGGCGTGTGCGTCGATCGTGCGTGCGCCACGAGCTGTCCGCCGCTCGACGCGCAGGGTGAGACGCTGCCGAGCTGGTCTCGCTCGGCCGCCGGCTCGCCGTGCGCACCGTCGGGAGACGCGGGCGTGGACGCGGGCGACGACGGCGGGATGCCTCCGCCGGCGGGCACCGGGCACGCGCTCGTGCTGCGCGACATCGACGGCGTCGGCAACCGCCTCCATCGCGTCGCGATCCGCGAAGGCGCCGAGCTCGAAGACCTGAGCGCCCTGCTCGACATGGCCATCGAGCCGATGGAGATCACCGACGATCGCGATGCGTCGTTCTCGCCCGA
>JADZFZ010001100.1 GCA_020854145.1 Deltaproteobacteria bacterium
ACCGCCGGGCTCATCGGCAGGACACCCGTGTCGCTCACGTAGAGATTCTCGGTGTGGTGACAGCGGCCGTCGCTGTCCACGACGCTCGTCTTGGGGTCCTTGCCCATTCGGGTCGTGCCCATGACGTGATTGCCGGCGACGGTGGCCAGGTCGGGCTTGAAGTCGAGCGTGTCGAGCGCGCGCGACTCTTCGGGCGATTGAATCTCCGCGGGCACTCCGTGAATGCCGGTGATGATGCTCTTCGCGCCGGCTGCCCACATCATGTCGCGCATGACGAGCACGCCTTTGTGCATCGTCTTCACGTCGTCGGGGTGCATCTCGTAGCGCAGGTCGGGATCCCACGAGCCCGAGCGCGCCTTGACCGTGCCGAACGACTTGGTGGCGCTGACGATCACGTCGAATGGCGCCATGCGGCGAAAGCGCGACAGATGGTGCTGGAACTCGTGACCGAAACCGGGGAAGCGGGTGGCCAAGATGGCGGGCGGCGACCAGAGCACCTCGAGCTTGAATCCCTCGCGCAGGTAATGGAGCGATTGATATCCCTGCGTCGCGCCGAACCACGGATCCACGTCGTGGTCGAAGATCCCCATGATCGCGGTGCCGGGGTGGAATTGCAGATTGCGCCCGACGTGCCCGCTCGGGCCTTCTCCGCCTTTGCTCCGCATCAGGATGAGCGGTGTGGCCATGACCCCTGCCGCGAGCACGACTGCCTTGCGCGCGTGGATGACCACCTCCTGGCCGTCTTTCCACGAGAAGGGCTCGACGACGCGCCCCGCGACGCCCGTCGCCTTGCGCCCGTCGAGGATCACCTTCTCCGCACGGACGCTCGTGTAGACGCGCGCGCCGCGGCGAATCGCGGCGGGCACGTACGAGACGTCGGTCGATTGCTTGGCCTCGGCGCGGCAGCCGGTCAGGCATTCGCCGGAGCCCTTGCAGCCTTTCACGTTGCGCGAGATGGGCTCGCTCGAGATCCCCAGATTGTCGCAGGCCTTCTTGAAGAGGAGATTGCGCTCGCCGAGCACCTCGACCGGCGTGGGCGCGATGTGAAGGAACGACTCGACGCGCGCGAAGTGCGGCACGAGCTCCTCGAGCCCGAACGTCGTGCCGTGCGCCTCGCGCCAGCGATCGAAGACCCATGCGGGCGGGCGCACGCAGATGGCGCTGTTGATGAGCGACCCGCCGCCGAGCGCGATGGCCTGCATCGTCGGCATGAACGCGCTGCCGCGCGCCGCGCGCATCCCGGCCTCGCGCATCGTCCTGCGCATCGAGAGGCCCGCTTCGAGGACGAAGTCCTTCACCCCGAACGGCGGGCCCTCTTCGAGCAGCACCACGTCGTGCCCCAGCTCCGCGAGCTCCTTGGCCACGACCGCGCCGCCCGGGCCCGAGCCGACGACGATGACGTCACAGTCGTCGCGCACCGGGCCGCGATAATCGCGGAAGACTTTGACGCCTTCGTGCGGGTCGCGCCGATTCGCTACCGGCAGCGATGCCGATTCCCCCATCGGTCAGCTCGCCAGCCGCGGCTGCGCGTACGCGCAATCGGGGCTCATCACGCGCGCCGAGACGGCCGGCGCGTCGAAGTACGCCATCGTCATCAGCGTGCGCAGCGACAGGAACGCCGTGCGCCGGAAGTAGATGCTCGACAGCTCCCAGTCGCGGAACGTGCGCACGCGCTCGTCGCGGCTCTGTCGCGTGATGCGCGAGCGGATCGGGCCGAAGAGGAGGCCGCCGTGCTCGACGAACACGAAGAGCAGGCGAATCAGGAATCGCTGCCTGCGCGGCAGCTCGGCGACCATGCGCTCGAAGTAGTGGACGATCCCCGCGTCGCGGCCCGACGGCAACGGTCCGCCGGACGGGAAGAACGCTTCCTCGCAGGCCACGAGAAACGCCTCCTCCTTGCGGGTCAGCACGCTGCCGGGGATCCGCCTCGGCGGGTAGCCGAGCCAGCCTTCGCGCAGCAGCAGGACGACGAGCATGCAGAGCACGGTGGCGACGACGATGGCGGCGATCATGGCGACGACCTCCGGGTGCGACGGGAAGAGGAAGAAGAAGAAGAAGACGCGGGCGAGGGTCGGGCGCTCGAGGCGCTCGGAAGGGGAGGGCGGCTGCGGCGCGCGGCGTCCGCGATCACGCGGAACCGACCGGCGGGCGCTGCGGTCTGCGGCAGGTGCACGAGCGGCCCGAGGCGCGACGCGAGAAGCGCGTCGACGCGCGCCAGGTGCGCGGCCACGAGCTCCATCGCGCCCTCGGCGTCGTGCGCGGCGATGCGCTCGAGCAGCGCGGTCATGTGCGCCTGGTAGTCGGGGGGCACGACCGCCATCATCGGGAAACGGCGTGCGAGCTCGGCCATCGGCTGCCAGATGGACTGGCCGAGCCACACGGCGGGCCACACGAGCGACGACGCGACCAACGCGCGGTTGATCTCGAGGTCGTTGAGCGAGTGCGCCATCGCGTCGTCCTCGAGCGTGCGCGCGTGCGCCACGAGCGTGCGCACCTCCGCGAGCGACGCCGGTGTCGCGTAGAGCGCGGCCAGCCGGGCGCCTTCGCAGGCGAGGTGCGTCCGCATGTGCAGCAGCTCGGCGACGATCACGCCGAGCGGCTGCTCGAGCCGACCCTGGGTCAACCAGGGCGCGAGAAGCGCGAGCGAGCCCTCGCGACGAAAGTCGAGCACGACGGCGCCCGAGCCCCGGCGGCTCCGCACCACGCCCAACGCCGCCAGCTTCGACAGCGCTTCGCGCACGGTGCTCCGACCGCACGAGAGCTCGACGGCGATCTCCGTCTCCGACGGGAGCTTGAGCCCCGGAGCGTAGCGGCCCGACAAGATGCGCTCGAGCAGCACGTCCGCCACCCGCTGCGCCTCGCGCCCCGACACCGGCGGGGCCGCGGTCGTCGTCGCGGACGGGGGCCCCTTCGGAGGAGGTCCGCTCGGCATCCGCCCCGCTCGTCCGGGGGCCTGGGGCGCAATGTTGTCAGACAAGTTAGTCGGACAATGGCCCACGAATGGGAGCCGGTCAAGCGCCTGCGAAAAGAAATTCGCATGCGCGATGTGCCATGATTCTCGGTGCGTCCTGTGGGCCTCCCCAGATTTCGGCCAATCGCTGTGTAATTGCGTTCGCGCCTGGTGCCGCGACGGGCCCGTGTGGGACGAAGGGCGCTTCGAGGGTCAGCGGTGCGAGGCGAACATCGACACGGCGGTCACGAGCGCGAGACACTGCGGGCGTGTGGTCCGACCCGCCCGCGCTCGCTCGCGCCGTCGCGCTCGGCGCGCTCGCGTGGCTGGGTATCGCGTCGTGGTCGTGCGGCGGCGACGACGAGGACAGCGTCATCGACGTGGTGGTGATCGAGCCGGAGCCTGGCCTGCCGTCGCGGCTCGAGAGCGTGCGGATCGAGGTCACGCGCCTCGGTGCCACCTCCGAAGAGACGCGCGCGGTGACCCGCGCTGCGCGATACGGTGAGCGGCTGCTGGAGCCGTGGACGGAGCGTCTGCGCCCGCAGCGATCGGACGACCCCGGTCACACGCTCTACCGCATCGTCGCCACGGGCCTGCGCGGTGGGCGTCCCTACGTGTCGAGCCAGGCGCGCCTGGTCTTCGTGCCGGGCTCGCGCGTCGTGCTGCCGTTGCGCCTCGAAGCCGCCTGTGTGGGAGCGGCGTGCGGTCCCGACGAGACGTGCCGCGCGGGCGCGTGCACGGACGATTGGGTCGCCTCGTGTGATCTCGTGGCCGGCGGCACCCCCGCGTATTGCCGGTCGCCCATGGACGCCGGGCTCGCGCGCGATCTCGGCGCGCACGACTCGGGTCCCGAAGACGCCGGCCCGAGCGACGCGGGTGCCGTGGACGCGGAGCCGATGGACGCGGGGCCGATGGACGCGGGGCCGATGGACGCGGGGCCGATGGACGCGGGACCGGTGGACGCGGGGCCGATGGACGCGGGACCGATGGACACGGGACCGATGGACGCGGGACCGATGGACGCGGGACCGATGGACGCGGGACCGATGGACACGGGACCGATGGACGCGGGACCGATGGACACGGGACCGATGGACGCGGGACCGATGGACGCGGGACCGATGGACGCGGGACCGATGGACACGGGACCGATGGACGCGGGACCGATGGACACG
>JADZFZ010001101.1 GCA_020854145.1 Deltaproteobacteria bacterium
GGTACCCGCACTGGCGATTCGGGATGGAGTACGAGCAGCTCAGCAAGAGCGCGGAGTACGGGCTCTCGACCATCTACGAGATGGTCATCAACAACACGCCGAGCATCGCGTACCTCCTCGAGGGCAACAGCGAGACCGACCAGAAGCTCGTGATGGCCCACGTCTACGGGCACGTCGACTTCTTCAGGCACAACTACATGTTCCGCTCCACCGATCAGGGGCGAGACCCGGAGACGAACGAGCCGATCCGCAAATGGATCGACACGATGGCCAATCACGGCGCGCTGGTGCGCAAATGGCAGAATCGTTACGGCGTCGAGACCGTCGAGGAGTTCATCGACGTCTGTCTGTCGCTCGAGAATCTGATCGACCCGTATCTGCCCTACTCGCCGCGCAAGGAGCGCAAGCAGGTCGTCACCGCGTTCCCGGAGGAGAACGAGGAAGCGGAAGAGGCCGCGGAGATCCCGCGCCTGCGCGTCTCGCGCGAGTACATGGAGGACTACATCAATCCTCAGGAGTTCCTCGACGCGCAGCGAAAGAAGATGGAAGACGAGAAGGCGCGCAAGAAGCGATTCCCCGAGAAGCCCGCGCGCGACGTCTTGTTGTTCCTTCTCGAGCACGCACCGCTCGAGCGCTGGGAGTACGACGTCCTCAACATCGTGCGCCAAGAGGCCTATTACTTCACGCCGCAAGCAGCCACGAAGATCATGAACGAGGGCTGGGCCAGCTACTGGCACTCGAAGATGATGACCGAGAAGATCCTCGATGCGGACGGGATCATCGACTACGCGGATCGCTGCGCCGGCGTGTTCGCTTCGGCCCCCGGACGGCTCAACCCGTACAAGCTCGGAGTCGAGCTGTTCCGGCACATCGAGGACCGCTGGAACAAGGGCCGGTTCGGCAAGGAATGGGAAGAGTGCGACGACCTCGAAGCCCGGCGCACCTGGGACCGCAGGCTAGGCAAAGGGCGCGAGAAGATCCTGCAGGTGCGCGCCCTCTACAACGACGTCACGTTCATCGACGAGTTCGTGACGCCCGAGTTCGTGCTCGAGCAGAAGCTGTACTCCTTCGGATTCAACGACCGCAACGATCGCTGGGAGATCGATTCGCGCGAGTTCGCGTCCGTGAAGCAGAAGATGCTCTTCATGCTCACGAATCGAGGCCAGCCGTTCATCTATGTCGAGGACGCCAATCTCGACAATCGTGGTGAGCTCCTGCTGCGGCACGACCACCAGGGAATCGATCTGAAGCTCGATTGGGCCCGCGAGACGCTCAAGGCATTGCAGCGCGTGTGGCGGCGACCGGTCTCGCTCTCGACCATCAACGACGGCAAGGCGACGATGCTGCGTTACGACGGCAAGGAGCACACGACCCGAGCCATCCGATGACTCGACTCCCCATGCTGGGGGGGCGAATCACGCGGGAGCCTGTGTCGTGGCTGGCGTGGGCCGCGTCGGACGTCGGACGTCGCCGCGAGCGCAACGAGGACAGCTTCTGCACCGATGCGGAGATCGGACTGTTCCTGGTCGCAGACGGCATGGGCGGCCACGCCGGCGGGCAGACGGCGAGCCGTCTCGCCGTCTCGATCCTGCGGCGCGAGGTGACCGCCGCGGCACCGACGCTCGCGGATGCGCCTGCGACCGAGGCCGCGCGCCTCTCGGTCGCCGTGCTCGAGCGCGCCATCGAGGTCGCGTGCCGCGAGGTGCACGAGCGCGCGCGGTTGGACAGAGAGCTCGATGGGATGGGCACGACGATCACCGCGCTCCTGCTCGGACCACACGGCGGCGCGCTCGCGCACGTCGGCGACAGCCGCGCGTACCTCGTTCGCGACGGAGCGCTGCTGCAGCTCTCGGAGGATCACTCTCTCGTGCAGGAGCAGCTGCGGCTCGGCCTGATCAACGACGCGCAAGCGCGCAGCTCGCGGCTACGCAACGTCATCACACGCTCGGTGGGTGTGGAGCCCGAGGTCACGCCCGATCTCCTGCCGCTCGCACCGCGACCGGGAGATCGCTTCCTCCTGTGCTCGGACGGCCTGTCGAACTACGTCGAGCCGAGCGAGGTCGTGATGGTGCTCGAGAGCCATCTGCTGGCGAAAGCCCCGGAGATCTTCGTCGACCTCGCGAACGAGCGCGGCGGCGCGGACAACGTCACCGCCGTCGTCGTCTACGTCCGCGACGCCGACTGATCTCTGCGCTCGCGCCCCAGCTCGACTCTGCTCGCGCCGCGGGAGACCTCTCGCCCTCCTCGGGCAGAGGCCGTCCTCGGGCTACTCCGGGAAGGCGCAGTCCTGGATCTGGAACGAGCCGTTGCTGACGCCGCGGAAAGGCGCAGACGCGTCGGGCCCGGGAAGGCCCTCGCACGCGACGGTGCCGCTCACGTTGAGCGAGCCGTCCACGCTGCCCGCGGACTCCTGCGTGATCGTCACGCGGCAAGGCGTCCCGCCGTTGCACGTGCCGGGACCGTAGGTCTGGAACTGCTCCGTCAGCGTCACCGCGCAGCTCGGTCCGCCCGCCTGCACCCCCGTCGTGCTCCACGCGACGCCGTCCACGCGCAGGCCGAACTCGGGCATGCCGACGTTCTGGCGCGCGGTGAAGGACATCGTCTTGATGCCGCCCGCGCCGCGGGAGGCCGAGCATCGCACCTGGATGCCGTTCTCGCCGTTCACGCCGTCGATCGTGCGGGTCGGCTGCTCCCGGCAACCCATCGAGCACGACGACGTCCACGTGACGACGACGTCCGGTACCGGATCGTCGTCCGCGCAGCCAGCGGCGCCCACGACGAGCGCCGCCACGAGCACCGGACGACAAAAGCCAACCCACGACGTACGGGAAGCAAAGCGGTTCATGGTCTCCTCGACGCTCGGCATCGTAGTGACATCGGTCGAGACGGGCAATTTCGCCTTCCGACCAGGGTGCTTCGGTTGTGGGGCGTGAGAGGCTCGGAAGGCGAATTTGCTGTGCTGGCTGGACGAGGGCTCGGCGCGCGCCGAAGCGTGATCCTCACCGGGTCGCGTCGAGCGCGGAGCGCAGATCGTCGACGAGGTCGAGCGGATCCTCGAGCCCGACGCTGAGGCGGATCAAGCCGTCGTCGATGCCCGCGGCGCGACGCAGCTCCGGAGGGATCGACCCATGGGTCATCACCGACGGGAGCTCCGCCAGGCTCTCGACGCCACCGAGCGACTCGGCGCAGTGGAAGACGCGCAGCTTCGCGAGCAGCGCCGACGCGCGGGGCACGCCGCCCTCGACCTCGAACGTCACCATGCCACCCGGCGCGCTCATCTGACGCGACGCGAGCGCGTGGCCCGGGTGGTCGTCGAGCCCCGGCCACACGACCTTCTTGACGTCGCCCCGCGTGCGGAGGAACTCCACCACCGCGCGCGCGCCCGCGACGTGGGCCCGCATGCGCACCGGCAACGTCTTGAGGCCGCGCAGCACGAGGTAGCAGTCGAACGGCGACGGCACTGCGCCGACCGCGTTCTGGAGGAACCGCAGCCTCTCCGCGAGCGGGTCGTCGTTCAGGCAGATGGCGCCGCCCACCACGTCGCTGTGCCCGTTCAGGTACTTCGTCGTCGAGTGCAGCACGACGTCCGCGCCGAAGGCGAGCGGACGCTGCAACGCGGGCGTCGCGAACGTGTTGTCGACGACGAGCTTCGCGGACGCGGCGTGCGTGAGGGTCGCAAGCTCCGCGATGTCGATGATCTTGAGCAGCGGGTTGGTGGGCGTCTCGATCCACACCATCCGCGTCGTCGGACGGAGCGCGCCGCGCAGCGCACCGACGTCGCGCGACAGGTCCACGCGGTCGCTCTCGACGCCGAGCGGTCGGAGCACCTTGTCGAAGATTCGAAACGTGCCTCCGTACACGTCGTCGCAGCAGACGACGTGATCGCCGGGTCGAAGCGTGAGCAGCAGCGTCGTCGTCGCGGCACAGCCGGACGCGAACGCGATCCCGTGTCGCGCGCCTTCGAGCGCGGCGAGGCATCCTTCGAGGGCGTTGCGCGTCGGGTTGCCGGTGCGCGCGTACTCGTAGCCTTTGTGCTTGCCCGGCCCGTCCTGTGCGAACGTCGAGGCGAGCACGATCGGCGTCATCACGGCGCCGCTCTGGGGATCGGGCGGCTGAGCCGCGTGGATGGCGAGCGTGTCGAATCGCATGGCGCCGGCCCTACCGCGCGATCCGGCGCAGGGTCAAGGCTCAGTGCCGACCGCGAGCAGCCACCGTTCGCCCCGAGCCGCGTCGAGGGGCGTCATCACGTGCTCGGACGAGCTCGGCACGAACGGGTGCTCGTCACCCCTGCCGCGAGGTGTGGACCAGCTGGGGTCGGCGACGCCGGAGATCAGAAGGCCTTGAGGCCCTCGTAGAGGCGTTTCGAGATCACGATGCGCTGGATCTGGCCGGTGCCCTCGAAGATGTCGAAGACCTTGATGTCGCGGAACCACTTCGCGAGAAACGCGTGCTCGCCGTCTTCGATGGAGCCGTGCGCGCCGCAGATCTCGATGGCGTCGATGCAGGTCTGCACGGCCGCCTGTCCGCCCGCGGCTTTCGCCATCGACGCTTCCTTGGCGTTGGCCAGACCGAGGTCGGCCATCCACGCGGCCCGCCACACGAGCATGCGTGCGGCCGCGAGACGCCGCTCGCAGCGCGCGAGCTTCTCGGCGATCGCGCGGTAGCGGGGGATCGGGCGATCGAGGACGTAGTTGGCCTTCACGAAATCGCGTGCGTGCTCGTACGCGGCGCGCCCGATGCCGATCGCCATCGCGCCGACCATCGGACGCGACGAGTCGAACGTCTTCATGGCGGCCATGAAGCCTTCTTTGGTCGTGCCTTCGTACCGCGCTTCGCCACCGAGGAGATTGTCCCGATGGACGCGGCACTCCTCGAGCGTGAGCTCGGCCGTCTCGCTCGCGCGAAGACCGATCTTGTCCTCGATCTTCGAGCACACGAAGCCGGGCGTGCCCTTCTCGACGACGAACGCTCGATGGCCGGCGCGGCCGAGCGCGGGATCGATCGTGGCGAAGATGACCGTCCAGATCGCGCGCCCGCCGTTGGTGATGTAGCACTTGCGCCCATTCAGCACGTAGTGGTCGCCGTCCTTGCGGCACGTCGTGCGGATGCCCGCGACGTCGCTTCCCGCGCCCGGCTCGGTCAAACCGTACGCACCCCATCGCAGGACCGTCGTGTCGCGAAAGGGTGCGAAGAAGCGCTCCTGCTGCTCCTTCGTCCCGTTGGCGCGCACCGGCGGCGCGCCGAGGCCGGGACCCGGCAGGGTCATGAGCACGGCCGCGTCGCCCCACGCGATCTCCTCCGCACCGAGGACGCCCATCCGGTTGGCCTGTCGCGGCTTCTTGGCCTTCTCGTCCTTCGCGGGATCGACCTCCTCGTCGCCGCCCATCTCGCGCGGCATGGCGCTCATCGAAGAGCCCATCTGCGCGAGGTTCCTGAGCAGCTCCTCGGGGATCTTGTGCTCGCGATCCGCCTGCAGGCTGATCGGGCGGATGATCGTCTGCGCGACCATGTGCGCGCCCTGCTGGACGAAACGCTGCTTCTCGGTGAGCTCGAACTCGATCATCTGTCGCCTCGCGTTTGGCGGCAGGCCGCCGAGAGGGTGTCGAAGATGCGGCTCATACGCAGACTGCCTGCACGTCGGGGGTGGGCAACGCGGCCGCGAGATCGATCTTCGCGCCGAGCTCCTGCGAGGCCAGAAGCTGATCGGCGGTCGCGGCGCTCCAGCCGACGATGCCGATCTGCTTGGCGTCGCGCATCAGCTTCTCGATGGCGAAATCGCGGATGAACCCGGCGCCGCCATGCAGCTGCACACCGTCGTCGCCGGCGCGCATCGCGACCTCGCTCGCGTGCGCGGAAGCGGCCGCGACGAGGCGAAGATCGACTCGCCCCGCGTCCCACTCGCTCGCGGCGCGCCACGTCATCCATCGCGCGCTCTCGACGTCCATCAACCGGTCGCACACGGTGAACGCGATCGCCTGGAAGTGCCCGATGGGCTTGCCGAACGCGGTGCGCTCCTGCGTGTACTGGTACGCGAGGTCGAACGCGCGCGACGCGAGCCCGACGCGACGCGCGGCGATCCAGAGCGCGTGCCGCGCGAACGCGCGCACGAGCGCGGCGCCGAAGTCCGTTCCGCCGAGCAGACGCGCCGAGTCGCGCACGCGCACCCCTCGCAACGTGATGCCGCCGACGTGCGCAGCGTCGAGACCGAGCGTCTTGATGCGTGCGCCCGCGACGAGGCCCGGTGCGTCCGCGGTCACGTGGAACGCGCCGAGACCGGACCATCCCGCGCCTTCGTCGAGCTGCGCGAAGACCACGTAGTCGTCCGCGATGCCCCCGTCGAGCACGAAGGTCTTCTCCCCATCGAGCACCCAGGCGTCGCCGTCGCGATGCGCGCGGGTCGCGAGCCCCTCGCGCGCGCTCGGCTTCGGCTCGGTCCACGCGACCGCGCCGCGTCGCTTCGCTCCGGCTGGTCCGCCGAACGACGAGAGCACGTGCTTCTGCTGCTCCGCGTCGCCGAGCTCCAGCACGAAGTGCGCGAGCGCGCCCGGGCCCGCGAGCGCGAAGGCCGCGCCGGCGTCTCCCCAGGCGAGCTCCTCTTCGACGAGGGCCATCTCGAC
>JADZFZ010001102.1 GCA_020854145.1 Deltaproteobacteria bacterium
CGAGACGTCGATCCGCGTGCCGGCCACGACGCGCATCGCATCCGTCTGCTCGTCGTTCCAGACGTAGGTGTGCGGCTCCCAGCCCGCCGCAGTACGCACGAGCAAGCGCGTCTCGACGACGCGCTCGAACGAAGAAGGATCGCGCAAGTCGGAGACGAACGAGAACGTCTTGACGAGCACCGTGCCTTCGGGAAACAGCCAGACATAGTCGGGCGTGTAGGTGATGCGCCCGCCTTCGGGCAACCGCACGAAGCGCCACTTGCCCGCGAAGTCCGCGAACAACGGCGCAATCACCGAATAGGGGATCACGCCGTCTGCAGGAACCTGGCGCGCCGGATCGGAGAAGAGATTCCACTGCGACAATCGCTCGGGTGGCCCCGTGGGGGCCGCCCCGTCGTCGTCGCCGCACGCGGCGAGCAACGCGAGCGACGAGAGCACCCACGTCAGCGAAAGACCGGGTCCCCTCACCCCGACCCTCTCCTTCCGGGGGACAGCGGGACTCTTGCCGGATTTCGTCGACCGCATGACGGCTCCTTTCTACCGTGGAATCCGGTAACCGTCTTGCGGAACGGGCAGCCCGCTCGGCACCTCCACTGCGCGCTGGGGCTCTCGGGCGCGGTCGACCAACCCCTTGTTGAGGAATTCGACGAGGTCGGTGAGCTCGTCGGTCGAGAGGGAGCGCGCACGCAACTCGGCCTCTCGACGCACGACCTCCTCCAGCGACGCGATGCTCCCGTCGTGGAGATAGGGTGCCGTCGCGCGCAGGTTGCGTAACGTCGGGACGCGAAACATGCGCTCGTCGGCTTCGTCGCCCGTGACCTCGGCGCGCCCGCGATCGTCGGGCGCCGAGAGGTCGGAGGCGGCCGGTGCGTAGCGAGCCGACTCGAACGCGGGGGGCGCGTGACAATCGGGGCAACCGAGCTCTGCGAAGACGCCCATCCCGCGGAGCGCGGCCTCGCTCAGCGCGCGCTCGTCGCCCGCGACGTAGCGGTCGTACGGCGCGCGATCGGTGACCAGCGTGCGCTCGAACGCTGCGATGGCGCGCACCAGCTGGCCGGCCGTGGGCGACGGCGGCTCGTCGGGAAACGCGTCGGCGAAGAGCGCGACGTAGGCGTCGATTCCCGCGATGTCGGCCGCGACCTCGTCGGGCGATCGTCCGAGCTCCGTCGGGTCGGCCATCGGGAACACGACCTGGTCCTCGAGCGTCGTGGCGCGCCCGTCCCAGAAGAGCCCCTCGCGGATCGCGGCGTTCCACAAGGTCGACGAGTTGCGCCGTGTTTGCGTGGGCCCGGTTCGACCCGTGCCTGCCGGTCCCATCCCACCGACTCCGATCGATCGGGGGAGACCATCGGAGAATCCCCAGATCTGGCCGTGGCAAGTGACACAGGCGACCTGTCGATCCGTCGAGAGCAACGGGTCGTGAAAGAGCAGCCGCCCGAGCTCGACCTTCGACGCGGTCGTCGGATTGTCCAGCGGCTCGACGATCGGCGGGAACGGGCGCACGGCCCACGGCGTCGCCGGAGAATCGGTCTCCTCGGCGCACCCCCACGTCGCGGCCAGCGCGAGCAATGCGGGTCCGACACACCGCCAACTCGACGGCAACTCGACCGCGCTACGGCGCCGCAGGGGGATTCAGCACGATCGGGGACAGGTTGTCGTGCGTGCAGTCGTGCGGAGCCGTGTCGCGCGAGATGTTCATGAAGCCGTTGGCCGCATCGAGGTTCATGAACGTCGCGCCCATGTTCGGCCCGATGCACAGGTCGAGCTGGCCCATCGCGTTGTCCTTCGTCCCTGCCATGAGCCCCGCCGTGTCCACGAGACCGTCCCACACGATGGCCTCGAGGGAGGTCAGTCCGAACAGATCGAAGGGCGAGCCCGGGCTGGTCCCATTCCCGTCGAACCTATTGTCGTAGATGTACGTGGTCTCGGGGTAGAGGTCGTACTGGGGATCGTCGGCGCCGCCGCCGCTGACGAACATCTCGAGCGTTTCCCATCCCACCTGCAGGATGCCCGCGCCGAGGTTGCCCTCGATGTCGTTGTCGAAGATCTCGGTCTCGTCGGCTGCGAGGATCAGGATCCCTGTCCCGCGCGGCACGGCCGCGACGATGTTGCCGGGGATGGCGAAGTTGTCGCGATTGTTCTCTCGAACCTGATTGCCGTAGATGCGCGCGCGCCGACCATCTTTGACCGGAAGGTTCGGTAGGTTGAACACGAGGATGCCGGCCGTGTTGTCGTACGTCTCGTTGTCGTAGACGTCGGCGCCGGTGCTGTTCTCGATCTCGATGCCCGCCACGTTGCCGTGCACGACGTTGTTGCGGACGATGATGTTGCGCGATTGTCCGACGTAGATGCCGGCGTCGGACGCACCGACGACCTCGCAGTTCTCGACGAGGACGTTGGTGACGTTGATCGGGTAGATGGCGTAGGCGCCATTCTCCTCGACCGAGCCCGCGTCCCAGGAGACCGTGAGACCGCGGAAGGTCGCGTTGGTGGTCCCGTCTACGACGACACCGTCGCCGGGCGTGTTCTTCACCGTGAGATTCTCGATGGTGAAGTCGTCCCCGGTGACCTTGATGGCGTTGCCGCCCGAGTCCTGCATGGCGAAGTCGAGGACGACGTCCGGACCCGTGCCACGAAGGGTGACGCCGTGGGTGGTGAGCGTCAGCTCCGTCGTGAAGCGGTAGGTCCCCGGCTCGATCAAGATCGTGTCGCCGGTTTGCGCTTCGACGAAGGCGGTCTGGAATGCGGTCTGATCGTCGGCGCTGGGTCGGAGCGTGACGGTGCCGCTCGAGCCGTCGTCGTCGTCGCCACAGCCTGCAGCCGAGGCAAGCAAGACGGGGAGCGCGAACGCGAGGAGAGCCGGAGATCGCCGAGAGTGTGCAAGAAGGTCGTGCTGCATTTGGCGCGGATTCTAGCAGGCTTGCCCGGCGAGTTGATAACGGTCAACGACGCGGTTTCGCCTTCTTCTGCCGGCTCGGTGCGGCCATCCCCTTCGCCACCTTCGCGGCGTGCGGCTCCGCCCGGGGCGGCCGGTTGCGCGCGCCCTCGACACGCGTCGCCGCGTGCACGGCGATCATCTCGGCCAGCAGCACGGCGCCGAGCAAGGCCGTGATGTTCGCGTGGTCGCTCGGCGGCGACACCTCCACGAGGTCCATCCCGACGATCTCCACGCCGCGGAGCGCGCGCACGAGCTGTTGCGCCTCCCAGCTCGTCAGGCCTCCGGGCACCGGAGTCCCCGTGCCGGGCGCGTAGGCGGGATCGATCGCGTCGATGTCGAACGACACGTATCGCTTGCCGCGGCCCGCGTGGGCGGCGAGCTTGCGGCACACGCCGTCGAGGTCGCGCTTGACCTCGTCGACGAGCACGACCTCGAAGCCGTGCTTGCGCGCGTAGGAGAGGTCTTCCTCCATCGAGAAGGGCCCACGCAGCCCGACCTGGATGATCTCGCCCTCGCGCAGCAGCTCCTCCTCGATCGCGTTGCGGAAGATGGTGCCGTGGTGCGGGTCGACGTCCCAAGCCGGACCGTAGGTGTCGGTGTGCGCGTCGAAGTGGATGAGCCCGATCGGGCCGTGCACGCGCGTCAGACCCCGCAACGTGCCGAGCGCGATCGTGTGGTCGCCGCCGACGAACGCGCCCACGGCGCCCGCGCGCGCGATGGCCTCGGCGCGATCGGCGATCGCGTCGAGCGTGCGCTCGATGTCCATCGGGATGCACGCGACGTC
>JADZFZ010001103.1 GCA_020854145.1 Deltaproteobacteria bacterium
CGTCCGTTCTCGCGACGGGTCTCGAGCGACGGGTCATCGGCCAGCCGCGGGCCACGGAGGCGGCGGTCGACGTGTTGCTGCGCGTCCGCGCGGGGCTCGTCGACCCGGGTCGGCCCCATGCCGTCTACCTGCTCACGGGGCCGACGGGAACGGGCAAGACGGAGCTCGCGCGGGCGATCGCGGAAGCGCTCTACTCCGACGAGCAACGACTGTTGCGATTCGACATGGCGGAGCACGGGACTCCGGACGCCGTCGCGCGGCTGATCGGCGACTCGTGGCGGCCGGACGGTGTGTTGACGCGGGCCGTGCGCGAGCAGCCGTTCGCAGTCGTGTTGCTCGACGAGATCGACAAGGCGCATCCATCGGTTCTCAACTTGCTGCTGCAATTGCTCGACGACGGACGGCTGGGAAACGCCGCGGGAGAGATGGCCGACTTCCGCCACACGGTCGTCGTGATGACGTCGAACCTGGGGGCTTCGGCGGTGGCGCCCGTCGGGTTCCTCCCGCCGACCGGAGGCGCGACGACCGAAGCGATTCGTGCCGTCGCCGAGCACCTGTCGCCGGAGCTCTTCAATCGAATCGATCGCGTCGTCGCGTTCGAGCCGCTCTCGCAGGGCACGGCGCGACGCGTCGCAGCCAAGGAGCTCGGGAGCCTGATTCGCAGGCGCGGCCTCTCGGACCGCCGGGTCTTCGCCACGGCGACGACCGGATTGCTGGACCTGGCGGTGGAGCAGGGATTCGATTCTCGGGGCGGCGCACGGACGGTCAAACGATGGCTCGAGGACCACGTGGCCACGCCGCTGGCCGAGCACGTCGCCGCGCGCCCCGCCGCTCCGCTCGCTTGGGTGCGACTGCATCGCAAGGCGTCGGAGGTCGGCGTCCGCTACGACGCGCTCGTCGAACGGTCCGCGCCGAGCGAGCCGTCGTCGCTCGAGGACGTCGTCGACCTGCCGCTCGCGGATCTACGCAGCGTGGCCGGCGGGGCACACGCCGCGCTCGATCGATTGGCCGCGAGCGAGCCGTTCGCGGCGATGAAGGAGCGATCGAGCGAGCTGCTCGCGCGCGCCCAGTCGGGCGACAGGGATGCAGCGACGGCGCTCCATTCGGTGGACGAGCTGCGCGAGACCTTGCGAACGGTGCGTGGCGTGCTGTCGAATCGACGTGCAGGCCACGACGACCTGATCCGCGCGGTCGCGCTCGCGCGATTCCTCCCGCACGTGACGTCGGTCGTGGAGAATCCCGCGAGCCATTCGGTGCGGTTGGAGCTCTCCCGGATGGGAGCTGCCTCGCGGCCTCGGATGGGAGTCGGGCGCGCACCGGACGGTATGCTGGAGTGGCTGGCGCGTGCGTATGCGAGCCACGGCAAGCTCGTCGCGTTTGCCACGAGCCCGAGGCGCGACTTCCCATTGGCGATGACCGGACACGACGCGGCCGCGCTGGAATCGGCCTTCCTCGCGGGCACCGAGGACGCAGTGCTCGACCTCGAAGGTCTGGGCATCTCCCTGCTTCTCGCCGGCGAGCACGGCAGTCATCTATGGGAGTCGGTCGCAGGCGGAGCCGAGGTCGTTCGCGTGCTCGTGTCTCCGCTCGAAGGAGCGTCGAGCCCGCCGGCGGCGGTGATCGAGGCGCACCACGCGCGACTGGGCGCGTTCGAGCGTGCGCTGGAGGGCGGAGAGCAGCCGCTGCCCGAAGACCCGGGTGCGTTGCTGCCCGCGGTTCGCCGCCTGCGGTTCGACCTCCCTCGCCTCGGGTCGGGTGGCGCGCCGTACGACGTCGCGCTCGAAGACTACGGGCTTGCGCACGTCGCGTCCCTCCGTGTGGCGTCCCCGATCCCGGTCCTCGAGCGTGCCCTGCTGCTGCGGATGGGGCGCGTCGGATGACGCTGCCGAAGGCGTCGCTGCGCGTCTATCTCGTCGAGCACGTCGGAGGGGGCGTGTCGGGTCGGCTCATCCGGCCGCGGGTCGGGTGGCTGGATGGCCCGGCGCCGGCTGCCTACGGCCGAGACGAGGACGAGGTGCTCGAGCAGCTCGAGGTCCAGCTGCGGGAGCGGCAGGTCGATGGAGAGTCGCTCGCTCCCTATCTGTGGGAGGAGCCGTTCCACGTTCGTCAGGTGCCCGTGGACGTGCTCACCGCGGGATCGGTCAAGGGGGTCGAGGTCATCGGCAGGAGGGCAATCCCTCTCCGCATGACGTATGCGTGGAGCAAGCTGCGCGGCGGCGCCTACCGCGTCGTGTTGCCTCGCTTCGAGTGGACTCTGGTGCTCGAGTCGCTCGACGACGCGCCCGAGGTCCTGCGCCGCGCCGTGGGGACCGCCCTGCTCGGGGAGCACCCGCGCGCGCTCTACGACTTCCGGGAAGAGGGAGACGAGCGAGTGCGGGAGTGGCTCCCGGATTTCCTGCGCGGTCGGGAGCCGCTTCGCTGGAGGCACGAGGACGGCCCCCGAGGCACGCTGGGAGAGGTGGCCGAGTGTTGGACGGATTGGGCGGCGAGAAACAAGCTCGCGCCCGTCGTCGGGGCCGATCCGGTGTTGGACTCGATCGCGTCGTGGATCGAGCTGCGCCCGCCTCCTTCCATGTTGCTCGTAGGTCCTCCCGGCGTCGGGAAGACTGCGCTCGTGCGGAGGCTCGCATTTCGCGCGCTCGACCTTCGCAGAGCGCACAAGGATCGCCGCTATCCGCGTCTCTGGTCCACGACGGGCGACCGCATCCTGGCAGGGATGATCTACCTGGGGATGTGGCAAGAGCGGTGTCTCCGCATCGTGGAGGAGCTCCGCGGAGAAGGGGACTGGCTCCACGTCGATCGGCTGTCGGGGATCGTTCGCGCCCAGCCCGATGGGAGCTCCATCGCGGACCTGCTGCAGCCCGCCGTCACCACGGGTGAGATCAGC
>JADZFZ010001104.1 GCA_020854145.1 Deltaproteobacteria bacterium
GCCCCAGGGGGTAGAGCATCGGAGCTCGTGCGTACGATGGCCGCGAGCGCCCATGAGCCAGCCCGATCCGTCCCTCCCATCGATCGCGACATCCTGTCGATTATTGTCGTTTGATCAAAACCGGAACCGCCGTGGCGGCTGGTCCCACACACAGGCTGCGACATGACGGCGCTCGCGGTATCTTGGGCCGAGCCTCGACCACCGCTTCCCACGTTGCACGCGGTGGACGGCTCGCGGGCGCTCAACATGCACTTCGATCCGGTCTCCAAGCTGGTCTCGCCGACGGGAGTCTCCCAAGAGCTGGGCTCCGTGCCGGGAGAGATCCTTTCGCGCTTCGAGATAACCGCCCCGTTCGCGCGGGGTGCGTGCGGAGTGCTGTACGACGCGACCGACACGACCACGGGCGCGACGGGGTTGTTGAAGCTCCTCCATCCGGAGCTCACGTCGAGCCTCGCGGATCGTCAGAAGCTTCGGCGCGAGCTCGGCCAGCAAGCGAACCTCCGCGCCAGCCTCCTGGCCCGCGTGCTCGCGGTGGGGGATGCGGGCGACCGGCTGTGGGTCTTCCGCGAGAAGGTCGAAGGCGAGTCCCTCGCCGTTCGGCTCGACCGGATCTCGGGCGGCAGGCTCGGGGCGCCTGGCGTCCTTCATCTCGCCGCGGAGCTCGCGAGCGCGCTCGACGAGCTGCACCGCGCGGGGCTTCTGCACCGCGACCTCAAGCCGGGGCACGTGATCGTGAGCGGCGACGACGCGGGAGCGCTTCGGATCCGCCTCATCGACGCGGGCATCCACGCACGCGCGACGAGCGAGGGCGTGTTCGATGCGGAGGGCACCCCCGCGTACGCGTCGCCGGAGCAGGCCGCCGGCAAGCTCGTCAGCTTCCGGAGCGACCTCTACTCGCTCGGCTGCGTCCTCTACGAGTGCGCGAGCGGCATGGCGCCGTTCGGCCGCGAGCCTGCGGACGCCGTGCTGCGCGCTCACCTCGAGTCGCCTCCTCCGAGCTTCGACGCGCAAGGCATGCCGGAGGCCGCGGCGACGCTGCTCTCATCGCTGCTCGCGAAGGAGCTGCGTGATCGGCCATTCTCGGCCGCGCAGCTGCGGCGATCGCTCGATCCGTTCTTGGCGCCCGGCGCAAAGGCCGTCGTCGCGGCACCCGCTCGAGATGCCTCGGGAACCGGCAAGAGCGGGCTGCCGCCTCCGGCGCCCCGCCGCGCGCCCGGTGCCGGAAAGACGATCTTGGGCATGCCTGCACCTGGCTCGCCGTCCCACGCGACCCTGCGATCCGGGGGCATGTCCAGCACGCCCGCGACCGACACGTCGACGATTCACGGGATGCCGGTCTCCTCGATCCCGCCGCCGGGCGACGCGCCTCCCGTCGCGATCCCCGCCCCTCCCGCGTCCGTGCCTCCGGCGCCGCTCGCGCCTGCGGCGCTGCGCGGACCGGGTCCGCGTCCGGCGCCGTCGGGCTCCGTGGGCGCGGTCGCACGGTCGCCCGAGCCCACCGCAGCAGCCACGGCACCCTCGAGCGGTGAGCGACCGCGCTCCTTGCCGCCACCGCCGCCTCCCAGCACGCGCGCCAGGCCTGCGTCGGAGACCACCGGCACGGGGATCCCATTGCCGACACCGGCCGCAGCGCCGCCGCCGCCAGGTGCGCGCCCTCGAGGCGATGCCACCATGCCCCTCGATCTGCAGTCGGAGGAGACCGAGCTCGAGGACTTCGACGACGTCGCCGAGACGGCGGCCCTCCCGGCCAAGGCGCCATCGCAACCTCCGCCGCCCGATCAGCCCGCGATGCCGATCACGGCGCCGGCTGCGGGCTCGATGGTGCAGCCCGCGTTCCTCGCGGGCGCCTCGCCGCCTTCGGGTGTCGAGATCGCCGCGGAGTACGCAGCACAGATCGGCTCGTCGCCTCCGCCAGGCACGCTCGGACCGGGCGCGGTGATCCCGCCCCCACCTCTGGCGCCTTCGGGCCTTGCCGCTCCGCCGAGCGCCGGCGCACCGATCCCCGCTCCGATGTCTTCCGCCGCGTTGCCGCAAACGCGCGAGCTCGGTGCAGCGCTGCCGCCGACGCGTGCGATGCCCGCGTCGCAACCACCGGCAGCACGCGCGTACTCCGCGCCGCCGGTGGCGGTCGTCGCCGACGATTACGAGCGGAAGCTGCGGGGCTCGAGCAGCAAGACGCCGCTGCTGGTCGTTGGCATTCTTGGTTTTTGTGTTCTGAGCAGCGTCGCCGTCGCAGCGGTAGGCCTCTTCGTCGGTCGCGGAGCTCCGGCCCCGTCCGTCGCCGAGCTCCGGTCTCCTGGCACGCCCGTCGTGGCCGCACCTGCTCCGCCCACGGTCCCGAACGTCCCGATCGCGGTACCGACCCTTCCGTCCACCCTGCCCGCTCCCACCGCGCCGGTGGTCGCTCCGACTCCTCCGACTCCGGCGCCCGCGCCGATTCCTCCGACTGCCACGGATCCACCTGTTTCCGCGACACCTGCGACGCCTACCGTCGCCGCGCCGACGACAGCGACGCCCCCTGCACCGTCGCGGACACCCACCGACTCCGCACGTACGGCGACGACCGAACGACCCGGTCGACGCGACGACGAGCCGCGTGCTGCGACGGCGCCGGCGGCGGCCGGCGGTGCCTCCGCCATGGATCAGGCGCGTGACCACTTCCGCGCGCGGCGGCACGCCGAGGCGGCCGC
>JADZFZ010001105.1 GCA_020854145.1 Deltaproteobacteria bacterium
CCGCGCGCAGCGGCGGCGCGGTGTCCATCGACGGCGCGCCGACGTCGCGCGTCGAGAGGGCCCCTTCGCGCACCAGGCCGGTGTCCCAGCCTTCCGCGATCTCGCCATTCTGCGCGAGCGCGCCGTAGCCGCTCTCGGGCCCGCGCACGACGACGTCGGCGAACGAGAGCACGCTCGTGCTGCCCATGCCCCCGAGGTCTGCGAGGAAGCCCACGCGCGCGTTGTCCGCGAGCACGACGCGCTCGAGACGGAGGTTCGCGAGCCGCTGCTCGGTCTCGCTCTCGACCACGTGGATGCCGTCGCCGACCGTGACCGCGCCGAACGTGTCCGAAGGGCGCGTGGCCTCGCCGATGCCCTCGAGCATCGCGTCCTCGACGACGAGCTGCGACGCGCCCACCGCGGCGATGGCCGCAAACAGCCCGTCCGAGATCGTGGCGCCGCGGATGGTGACGTCCGCGCCCCGCTCGAGCAGCACCGAGGTGTTGGTCCCGCCGCTGACGTCGAGCACCGTGTGCAGCGCCGCGGCCTCGCCGTGATAGAGGCCGAAGCCGTCGATGCCCTCGACCGTGACTCCTTCGGTGTCGAGCATGGCTCCGCCGGTTGCGGCGATTCCGTACGTCGAACGCTGCACGCCCACCGCGAACCGGATCTGATCCGCGACCCGGAGATCGGTCAGCGTGGCGGAGCCGCCGAAGACGCTGATCCCCTGTCCGAGCCCATCGGACACGCCGCCGCCGGTCCACTCGAGCGCCGTGCGGATCGCCGTGAGGCCCGAGTCGACGAACGCGCGTGCCGTGACGTTGCCGAGCTGCGCCCTGCCCACGTCCACGAGCACGAAGCCCGAGGCCGCCAACGCCTCCGCCGCGGTCGGATCCGCGCGCATCACGGGGCCCGTGACCGCGACGTCGTTGGCCACCACCAGCGCGGTGTCCTCGACGCCGATGGCCACGCCGGGACCCGTGCAGGTCACGGTGACCTCCGCCAGCTCGAGCTCGTCGGCCCCGATGGCGAGCACCCCCGCGCGTCCGTCGGAGACGACCGTCAGCGCACGCAACACCGTACGTCCGGCGCCACCGCGGACGCGCAGCGCGATCTGCTCGGCGGCCGCGTGGATCCGGGTCTGATCGCGGCCCGCGCCGAGCAAGGTCACGCCGGCGGGCACGTCGAACGGGCCCTCGAAAGTCCCAGCCGCGAGCGTCAGCGTCTGGCCCGGCGTCGCCGCAGCGAGCTCGGCACGCAGCGTCTCCGTCGTGGCGATCGATCCCGATCCCCCGCCGTCGTCGTCGCCGCAGCCCATGACCGCGACGCCGATCACGACGACCCACAGACTCGCGCGCGTCATCGACCTCGACTCCTCTCCGTCTCTGCCGATGGCCGTCCACCGACGAGCCCAACCTACGGGACGCTCCGAGCGAGCGTCAAACCTCCGCCGACCCCAGCCTCCGTACGTCGCCCGAGCTGCCATGGATTCTTCGCGGATTCGAACGGACGTATCCTGACGTCCTTTGCGCTGGCTCGAGATTCCCAAGCCGTCCGACCGGTGGGCACCCCGTCTATCGCGAGAACGTGGTGCGATCCTGCTCGGCGTGATCCTGGCGACGTCGTCGTGCGGCGACGACGACGGCCCGCTTCCGACCTTCGACGCGGCGCTCGAGGCGAGCGACGACGCGGGACCGATCGACGCGCAGGACGCGGGCACGCTCTTCGCGCCGCCCGAGATCCCTTGGCTCGCGGAGGGTGCGCCGCCCATCGAGGCTCCGGTGATCCCCTGGCTCGACGTCGGAGCTCCCGAGATCGCGCCTCCGTCCTTCGGCGCGTGCCCCGAAGGGTGGGACGCCGTCGACGACGAGGACGTCGTCGGGCGCTGTGACCCGGGCGCGGCCGTCGAGCTCGACACGTGCGCTGCCGCCGACGAAGGACGCCTCCCCGGCGCCGACACGTGCACGCGCGTGGGCACGCCCTGTCCCGACGGCCCGTGGGCCGCCGACCCGCCGGGCGGCGGTGTGCTCGTGTTCGTGCTCGCCGGCGCGGGGCCGGGCGGAGACGGCTCGCGCGAGATGCCGTTCGGCACCATCCGCGAAGCGCTCGCGGCGACCCCCGCGGGCGGCACCGTCATGATCGCCAAGGGCCGCTACGAAGAGACCGTGTCGCTCGTCGCGGGACGAACGCTGCGCGGCGCGTGCACCGCGGAGACCGTGCTCACCTCGTCGAGCCCGAGCGGCGACACGGGCGTGCTGTCGGCACGCGGTCTTCGCGACGTGACCACGGTGACCGACCTCCGCATCGCGGACGCGGCACGGGTCGGGATCTCCGTGTCGGGCGAGCACGCGACCGTCGTCCTCGCGCGCCTCGTGATCGAGCGCCCCACGGGGCTCGGGATCTTCGTGAGCGACGGGCGTCTCGAGGCGACCGACGTCGTGGTGCGCGACGTCGCGTCCGCGGCCGATGGCAACTACGGTCACGCGCTCGGCGTCATCGGCGGCGAAGCGGCCGTCACGCGCGCGTCGTTCGAGCGCGCGCGCGGGGTCGCGGTGCTCGGCGTCGCGGCACGGAGCCTCGTGCTGTCCGACGTGTCGGTCCTCGACACCGAAGGGTTCGGCGACGGCACCTACGGTATCGGCGTCAGCATCGAGGACGGCAACACCGTGGAGCTGTCGCGCGTCGTGATCGCGCGGGCGCGTCACACCGGTCTCTACGTCGGTGGCGCCACCGCGACGCTCGCGGCCGAGCACGTCGTCGTCCGCGACACGCGTCCGCAGCAGCGCGATCTCGCGGGCGGAACCGGTTTCGCCGTGCGCCTCGGCGCGACGGCGAGCGTGCGCGCGATGGTGATCGAACGGAGTCGCGAGTCGGGCGTCCTCGTCGCGAACGGCGGCGCGTCGCTCGAGCTGCGCGATGCGGTCGTCCGCGAGACGCGATCCCGCGAAGACGACGGCAAGGTCGGCCGCGGCATCGGCGTCGAGCTCGGCGGACGGCTCGTGCTCGAGCGCGCCGTGGTCGCGCGCAACCGCGAGGCGGGCATCGTCGTGAAACGGCCGGAGTCGGACAGCCCGTCGAGCGCGGTGATCGCCGACGTCGTGGTCCGCGACACCGAGGTCGAAGAGGAGACGCAGGCGCTCGGACAAGGGTTGCAGGTCGGCGAGCTCGGCACGGTGCAGCTCCATCGGGCGCTGCTCGAGGGAAACCACGAGACCGGGCTGCTCGTCGCGCAGGCGGCGACGTTGACGATCGAGGACCTCGTCGTGCGCGACACGCGGGAACGGCCCGATGGACGAGGCGGGCGCGGGATGAGCATCGAGCAGGGCGGAGTCGTCGAGGGCGAGCGGGTGCTGATCGAGGGGTGCCGCGACGCCGCGCTCTCCGCCATCGATCCGGGCACGCGCCTGACGCTCGCCGACGTCGTGGTCCGCGACACCGACGTCGAGCTGTCGACGGGGCACGGAGGGCGAGGCATCTCGGCGCAGCGCGCGAGCGAGACGGTCGTCACGCGGGGGCTCCTCGAGCGCAACCGATCGGAGGGAGTGCTCGCAGCCCACTCCGGCACGCACGTCGGGCTGCTGGACGTCGAGGTCCGGCTGACGCGCGCGCGACCGATCGACCGCCAACTCGGCCACGGCATCCAAGTGCAATCGGGCGCACGCGTCGATGCCGAGCGAGCGCTGATCGCCGACAGCCGTGCGTTCGGTGTGGTGGTGTACGGCGCGGAGTCGAGCTTGTCCGCGCGCGACGTCGCGGTCGTCGACACGCGCGCGAGCGAAGCCGACGGCTTGCTCGGCCACGGCGTCCAGGTCGAGGAGCACGCGAGCGCCGAGCTCGACCGCGTGCTCGTGCGCGGCAGCCGCGAGCGCGGAGTCGTCGGGTGGCTCTCGACGGTGGCGCTCCGAGACGTGGTCATCGACGACACGCGAAGCAGCGCGATGGGTCGGCTCGTCAGCGGCGTCGGCCTGAGCGCGACCGAGCAGGCGACGGTGCGCGCGACCCGCTTCTCCATCGGAAACGCCGCGCTCTGCGGCGTGCAGGTCACGTCGGGGTCGGCGCTCGACCTCGAGGACGGCGAGATCTACGGCGCCGAGGTGGGCGCCTGCGTGCAGATCGAGGGCTACGACCTCGCGCGCCTGTCCACGCGCGTCCTCTATCGGGACAACGGCGTGAACCTCGACTCGACGACGCATCCCGATCCCGAGGCGGTCAGCCTCGAGCTCGAGTGACGCGTCAATCCTCGGTCTCGGCCTCGACCTCTTTGGGCTTCTTCTTGGTCGCAGCCGGCGGGACGCGCTCCGCGGACGACTCGGGCGGCACCTGCTTGACCTCGATGTCCTCGCGCTCGCTCATGGAGCGCTTGAAGCCGCGGATCGCCTTGCCGAGACCTTCGCCGATCATCGGCAATCGCGAGGCGCCGAAGATCACGAGCACGATGAGCAGGATGAGGAGCAGCTCACCCCAGTGGAGGTTCGGCATGACGAAAGTCTCCTACGCCCATCGTCTCGCCGAAGCAAGACCGCTGCAACAACGCTTCCTCGGCCCCTGCTAGGCTTCCCTGGGTCGAGAACCCCATCGGATGGCGACGATCAGGCTCAAGCCGGGGCACGTTCAGCCCGTATGGACCGGACACCCATGGGTGTTCTCGCAAGCCATCGACGCCATCGAAGGTGCGCCCGGACCCGGCGACGTCGTGGACGTGCACGACCCGCGCGGAGCGTTCCTCGGTCGCGGTTTCTACTCGCCACGCTCGGCCATCCCCGTACGCATCGCCACGCGCGACCGCACCGACCCGCTCGACGTCGCCTCCCTCGCGCGCCGCATCGAGGACGCCTACCGCTGGCGCCGCGAGCGCCTGGGTCTGCCCAGCGACGAGACGACCGGTTACCGCCTCGTGCACGCCGAAGGCGACCTCTTGCCCGGCCTCGTCGTCGACGTCTTCGGCAAGGTGGCGGCGGTGCAGTTCCTCACCGTCGGCACCAAATCGCGCGAGAGCGATCTCGTCGCGGCCGTGCAACGGGCGACGGGCGCCGAGAGCATCCTCGAAGTGCCGAGCCCACGAAACCAGCGCATCGAAGGCTTCGAGGTCGTCACGGGCGTCGTGCGCGGGCCCGACGTCACCGCGCTCGCTTTCCGCGAACGTGGCTTCGACTACGAGATCCCCGTCGAGGCCTCGCAGAAGACCGGCTTCTACTTCGATCAGCGCGACAACCGCGCGCTCGTCGAGAAGCTGGCGCACGGTGCCCGCGTGCTCGACGCCTTCTGCTACGTGGGCTCCTTCTCGCTCGCCGCGGCGCGCGGTGGCGCGAGCGAGGTCGTCGCCATCGACTCGAGCCCCGTCGCGTTGCTCGCGGGCGCGACCATCGCCAAGCGTCACGGCCTCGAGGCGAGCATCCACTTCACGCGCGCGGACCTCAAGCGTCACTTCCAGACCATGGCGCAGGAGGGCCGGCAGTTCGACATCGTCGTGTGCGACCCGCCGCGTTTCGCGACGACGGCCAAGGACGTCGAAGCCGCGCGCAGCGCGTACCGTCGGCTCAACGGCCAGGCCTTCCGCCTGGTGGCACCCGGCGGCCTCCTCGTGACGTGCTCCTGCTCGCACGCGATGCGCGCCGACGACTTCATCCGCACGGTCGCGACCGCGGCACGCGACGCCGGGCGCGAGACGACGATGCTGTCGGTCACCGGTCAGGCGCCCGATCATCCCGTGCCTCCTGCGTTCCCCGAAGGCCGCTACCTCAAGTGCGTGCTCCTTCGCGTCTCGTGAAGCGGTCGTCGACCGAGCACGGACGCAGCCGGGCCACGGCGGTCCCATCGGCCCGCGAGCCGATCTTCGAGCGAGCCCTTCGTTTCGCCCGTGCGTGCGTCGTCGGCAGCGGAGCGTCGCTCGTCGACTTCTCGATCCTGACGGCGTTCATCCGGCTCCTCGACGTCGCACCGACCACGGCTCGGATTCCCGCGTTGCTCGCCGGTGCGTCCGTACAGTTCTTCGGCAATCGCACCTTCACCTTCCGCGCACAGCGAGGAAGCCTGTCGCGCCAGGCGAAGCTCTTCGCGTGCTTCGAGGTCGCGGCGCTCCTCCTGAACTGGTGCGTCTATCGCCTCCTGCAACCGCACGTCACGTTCGTCCCGCCGGAGGCGGTGAGCTTCCTCGGGACGTTCCTAGTGTTCGTCGGATTCGCCTATCCGATGCGGAAGCTCGTCATCTTCAAGCTGCCCGCCGAGCCGAGCCGGTGATCGGGGGGGCGTTGCCTCGATCGCGTGCTACTTCGCGTCTCGTGAGCTCGCCCTCGCGTCCTGCCCCGATCGACACGCTCGCCCCCGACGTCGCGCGAGGCATCGAGGTCGTCGCCTTCGACGTGGACGACACCCTCACCACGCACGGCGTGCTCTCGCGCGAAGCGTACGACGCGCTCTGGTCGCTCCACGACGCGGGGCTCGCGCTCGTTGCCGCCACGGGACGCCCCTACGGCTGGGCCGACGTGTGGGCGCGCCTCTGGCCGATCGACTGCGCGGTCGCGGAGAACGGCGCTTGCTGGGTCTGGCGCGAGGGTGGCGGCGTTCGCAAGGGCTACGCGGCGCCGGCGGAGAACCGCACCGCGCAGCAGGCCACGCTCGTGCGCATCTCCGAGGACGTGCTCGCGTCCGTACCGTCGGCGAAGCTCGCGCAGGATCAGCCGATGCGCGCGACCGATCTCGCGTTCGACATCGGCGAGACGCAGCGGCTCCCACGTGCGGACGTCGAAGCCATCGAGGCGATCATGCACGCGCACGGCGCACGAACGCTCGTCTCGAGCGTCCACGTTCACGCGTTCTTCGGCGAGCACCACAAGGGCACCGGCATCCTGGCTGCGTACGAGGACCGGCACGGCCGCCGGCTCGATCCGTCACGGGTTCTCTTCCTGGGCGACAGCCCGAACGACGCGGGTGCGTTCGCGACCTTCGACGCCAGCGTCGGCGTCGCCAACGTCGCCTCCGCGCTGTCGCGCCTGCCGGTCGCGCCCCGATGGATCACTTCGCGCGAAGCGGGGCTCGGTTTCGCGGAGGCGACGACGCTGCTCCTCGCGCGTCGCCGCGTGCGATGAGCTCGCCGCGTTCGCACACGAGCGGGCCCGCGAAGGCGGCATCCTCGAAGCCCGGCGACGCGTCTCCGCCTCCCGCACGCGCCGCGCGTCGCGTGCCGACGCCGCTCGTGGTGGCCATGGCGAGCGTGCTGCTCTCGACCGGCGTCGTGGCGCTGGTCGTCTCGCAGCTCGACGACGCGCCCCCCCCGGCGCCTCCCGCGACGAACGAGCCCGCGCCCGGGACTCCCGAGGCGACCGCGCTCGCGTTCGTCAACGCGTGGACCACGTTCCGCTACGAGCGTGCCCGCGAGCTCTCGACCGGCGACGCCCGATCGCGCGTGGATCAGACGCTCGCGCGCGAGTCCGGCTACTCCGACGATCAGCGCGAGATCGCGGAGCAGCTCCGCAAGGCGATGCAGACGCTGCGTTGCGTGCTCGGCTCCCACGCGGAGGAGCGCGTGGACGATGGCCGTACCATCGTGCGCGCCACCATTCGGTGCACCGGCGCGGGCAGCGCCGAGTTCGAGCGCGACGACGTCTACACGGTGCTGCGCGTCGACGGTGGCTGGCGCGTCGCCGCGTGGGAGCCCGGTACGAGGCGGTCGCTGTGACCGAGCCGCGCACGGCGCGCAGCCTGCTCGAGGTGGGGACGGCCGCGCACTACGAGGACGCCGCGTCCTACGACCGCGCGTACCGCCGCCGCCGGCACGACGTCGCCTACTACCGTGAAGTGGCGCGGACGTTCGGCGGTCCCATCCTCGAGCTCGGCGTGGGCACGGGTCGCGTCGCCATCGCGCTCGCGCGCGACGGTCACGAGATCGTCGGCGTGGACCGCATGAAGCCGATGCTCGACCGTGCGCGCGCCAAGCTGGCGAAGGAGACGCGCGCGACGCGCGATCGAATCGAGCTGCTCCGGGGAGACCTGCGAACCTTGCGCCTGCGGCGTCGTTTTCCCCTGATTCTCAGCCCATTCCACGTCCTTCAGCACCTCTACCGGCGCGACGACTGGGAACGCGCGCTCGCCACGGTGCGCGCTCATCTCGCGCCGCGCGGGCGCTTCGTCTTCGACGTGCTCTTTCCCGATCCGCGTTGGCTCTGCCGCGATCCGTACCGGCTCTATCGCCTGCCCGACGTGACGGTGCCCGAGACCGGTCGTCGTGTGCACTACCGCGAGAGCTTCGACTACGACCCCGTCGCGCAGGTGCTCGTCATCCAGATGCACTTCGTCGATCCGGCGATCGAGCGCGGCCGTCCGGGCCACCACCGATGGGCCCCGCTGACGCACCGGCAGCTCTTCCCGCAAGAGCTCGAGACGCTGCTTCACTACAACGGCTTCGCGATCGAAGAGCGCCACGGCGGCTTCGCCAACGAGCCGCTGGACGACCGCGCCGTGCAGCAGGTCGTCGTCTGCACGCTGCGTCGCGGCTTTCGCGCGCGCTGATCAGCGCGGCCCGCGGCACTCGTTGCCGGCGCACACGGCGCCCGCGCCAGGGCAATCGGCGTCCGTGAAGCAGGCCACGCAGATGCCGGTCGTCTCGTCGCAGAGCGGCCCGCGCCCCGCCCCGACGCAGTCCGCGTCCCCCGTGCACGGCGGCAGACAGCGATAGCCGCGCGGCGGCAGATCACACTGCGGCCGCTCCGCGGGACAGTCGGTGTGCTCGAGGCACTCGACGCAGCCGAAGAGGTGGCCGCAGACGGGCGTCGGCGCCCGACAGTGGTCGTCGGTGCGGCACTCGAGGCAGAAGCCGGCTTCGCTGCAGTACGGCTCGGGCGCGGCGCACTGAGCATCGTCGTTGCAGTCGACGCAGACGCCGACGCTCTCGTTGCACGCCGGAGCGCTCGCCGGGCAATCGCCGTCGGCGCGGCAGGTCACGAGCACGGGTCCGCCGTCGTCGGACGCATCGGCCGGCGCCGCGTCGCTCGGCGGTGGCGCGTCCGGAGGCGCGCCGGTGTCGGGGGCTCGGACGTCCGCGCCCGTCGAGGCGTCGATCGGACCGTCGTCGGTGTCGTCGTCTCCACAAGCCCAGAGGATCGACGCGATCGCGAGAGCCGCGATCGCGCCCGTCGTGTTGCGCGCCATGACGAGAGCGTATCGCGAGCCGTCAGGGCGAGGGCGTCAGCGCGCGACCGCGGATCGTGAAAGCGCGCGTGCGCTGCCCCGGCTCGAAGCGCAGCGGCACCACCTCGATGCGCTCGTCGCGCTCGCCTTCGTCCCACGTCACGAGAAGCTCCGCGGTCACGGACGCGCGCGCGTCGCCGGAACGGCGCACCTCGATCGGGTGGTCGCCCGCCATCGTCTCGATCACCTCGAACGCCTCGAGCCCGTGCTCGCCGAAGAGCTCGGGTGCGCGCGCGAGGGACTGCCCCGGGTGCGCGGCCCACAACGCCAGCGACGCGTCGGGATGGGACCACGCCAGCACGACGCGAAGGGCACCCGCATCCGCGAGCGCACCGGTGCGACGGCCGCGCGCCACGATTGCCGCGAGCCGACCTGCGTCGTTCGCACCGCGCGCCTCGTGACGCAGCTTCGCCAGACGCGACGCGATCCGGAGGCGCGCGAGGCGCACGATCCCGGCCGCGGCGCCGCCCGGCTCACCGGTCTCCGCGACCGACTGCTCGAGCCGCAGCGCCTCGTCGACGCGCCCGGCTCCCGCGGCAGCTTGCGCCAGCAGCAACGACGCGCCGGGATCGTCGGGTCGGAGGCGCGCGAGCGTCCGGTACTGCCGATACGCGTCGTCGAACCACCCGTGCGCCCGGTACAGGTCTCCGAGCCTGCGCCGCGCTCCCGCGTCGTCCGGGGCGTGCTCCACCATCTCGCTGAACGCGCGGCGCGCCTCGTCGACGCGCCCGCGTCGGATCCACAGCTCTCCGACGGCGGTGCGCACGGCGGGGTCCGCCCACGGGTCGCGTCGAAGCACGTCCGCGAGCCGCTCGGCCTCCGGCAGGCGCGCCGCCTCTTCGTACGCGGCCAGCAGACGCAGCGAGAGCGCGAAGCTCGTCGGGTGCGTACGCACGAGCCGCCGCAGGACGCGGATGCGCGCGTCGATGCCCGGCGCCGCCTCGAGCTCCCGATCGATCGCCGTCCAGTCGATGCGCTCGACGAGCCCGAGCGCGTCGCGGGCCGTGCGCAGATCGGCGGCCGTCCGTACCCGCGCCAGGATCGCGCGACGCACGTGCTCTCGCGCGCTGCCCGTCAACGCGCGGAACACGTCGAGCATCGTGCCCACGTCGGGTGCGCGGTCGAGGATCGCGTCGAGGAAGGCACGACGATCGCGCCATCCCGGCAGCTCGCACGCCCGCGCCGCGCCCTCGTAGAGCGCGACCCAGTGCGATGGCAGCGACACCAGCGCGAGCCGCTCGCGCCACAGCGCCACGCGATCGTCGAAGGGGAGTCGCGCAGCCTCGCCGCAACGTCGCGCCCGCACGCCGGCCTCGGCTTCGGAGGACGCCGCGACCTCGACGATCACGGCGTCCGCCGGTCCGTAGCTCGGCGGCGGCTCGCTCCGGCTCGGAACGTCGCGCCCGCGCGGGATGCGACCCGGCGTGGGCTCCATCTGGTGCGCATCGCCGGCGGTCAGCGTGATCGACTGCGTAACGAGGACGATCCCGCCACCCGCGGGTGCCGGGAAGGACCAACGTCGAAAGGCCATCACGATGCATCGCTCGACCGATGGATCGCGGAGGTTCGTGCTCGCGCCCGTCGCGCTTTGCACCACGCCGCCCGCGGACACGACGAACCGGACGGTCACCCGCCCGTGCAGGTCCGGCTGGGTCGCGAGGCCTCGCTCGTAGCAGAGCCGGATCTCGCCGAGGTGCTGGCGGATCACGCGCGCCACGACGTCGGCCGACAAGGGTCCGCGGACCTCCGGTGCGCCGAGTGCGACGCGCGCCGCGACACGCGTGCGATCCGCGACCGCTGCGCCACCGCTGCCGGATGTCTCGCCCTGCATCGGGGGCGCCGCGACGACCGGCGCCGGCGACGGCGTCACGGGAGCTGGCCGCGGGATGCGGGCCGCCGCGGGCGGAGCCGACGCCGACGGCTCGAAGGATCCCGGCGCCGCTCTCGTGGGCGGCTCCCGCCATCGCATGGCGCCTTCGTCGCCGCGGTGGCGCCGACCCCGCCCGCCCTCCGTATCCGTGGGTCGATCCTCGGCCTCCGGCGCTTCCTCGCTGCCTTGCCCCCGTCGCTCGAGAGCTTCGCGTGCCTCGCGTGCGCTCGGCACGTAGAAGCTCGTGTACGGCGTGATGAGCCCGTACCGCGTCCCGAGCTCGGTCACCTCTTCGCGTCCCGCGCCGTCCGCGAGCAGGTGACGCAGTCGCTCGCCGGCCCACCGCAGACGCAGATCCTCCGATGCCTCGCGCACGTCGCGCACCTCGAGCGGCACGCGCGCGCTCACCCGACGCCCATCCAAGACCCCGCGCACGACCACCTCGCGCGGCAGAGCCCCACGCACGCGCGCGAGCACCGGCAACACCTCGCCGATCGTCACGTCGCGCGCGCGTCGCGGGTACACCCCATCGACGCTCGCGCCTGGCAACGAGACCTCCACGTCGTGCACGACGTCCCGCGCGGCATGCGCCAGCACTCGCGTCGCGGCGTGCGCGGCGCTCGCTCGATCCACGACGCGCGCGGCGAGACCGCCTTCGCTCGCGATCGTCTCGAGCAGCTCCATCTTCGCGCGGACGCCGACGCCGATGCCGTAGATCCTCACGGGATGCGGCAGCCGATCCAGGCGCGCACGCAGGTCGCCCGCGTCGCGCTCGCCCACCGTCGCCATGGCGTCGCCCACGTACACGATGGCCGCTCTGCGCTCCGGCGACAGGACCGACGCCGCCTGCGCGAGGGTCGCTCCGAGATCGGTCGCTCCGCCCGACGGCGCGCGCGCGAGCGTCGCCAACACCCGGTCGATTCGTTCCGGGCTTGCGGGTCCGAGGCGCGCCGCGTCGTGCTCGAGCCAGCGGACCGACACGTCGCTCGTGGCGAGAGCGACGCGATCCTCGGCTCCGAGGTGCGCGACCAGCGACTCCACCGCGCTCCTTCCGAGCTCGAGGTGCGACGCATCCGTTGCCGCCGACACGTCGGCCACGATCACCAGATCGATCCCCGCGCGCGCGCCGCCGCGCTCCGCGTGCTCGTCCCGTCGTGCCCAACGCGCCGGCAAGACGACGGGCACGAACAAGAGGTCGCGCTCGTCCTCGCGTGCCGGCGCCCCCGAGCCGATCGGACGTCGCGGACGCACGTAGGGCGCGCGCACGGCCGCGAGACCCGGTCGTGCCGTCGAGTCGACCAGCTCGAGCCAGAAGTCGCTCGTCGGACGGAAGTCGCTCCGGCGAAGCAGCACCTGGTCGCCTTCGACCTTCGCATCGAGCCCGGCACGCACGCGCGTCGCACCCGATCGCTCGACGTCCACGACGAGCGACAGCTCCTGCGCCGAAAGCCCTCCCGGGCCGCCGCCTCGGCCACCGAGCGGGTAGCGATAGAGCCGCGGTCCCGTCGCGCCCGATCGCGAGAGCCACTCCGCGTAGCGCACGACGATGCGCCGCGTGGCACCCGCCGGGATCGGATAGATGCGCGCCTGGTACCGGCCCGGGGAGTCCCACTCGAGCAACGCAGGATCGTCGGTCGAGCCGCGATAGACCTGGGCCTCGTAGTCGGCGCGCGCCTGCACCTTCTCGCGAACGAACCCCTCGACGAGCTGCCCTTCACGGTCGACCGCGAAGCGCGAGAGCACGCCCCCTTCCGGCACACGAAAGCGGTAGATGCCTTCGACCGGCTCGCTCGCCGGGTTGAAGAACACCTGCTCCACGTCGGTCACCGCGAGGTCGCCCGTGATCACCACGCGCACGTCCAGCCGCCGCACCACGAGCGGCCAACGCGCGAGCCCGACCTCCTCGGGCACCCGCGCCTCGAGCACGCCCACGCCGGCTCCTCGGGCCTCGACCTCGGGTCCCGCCTGCGCGAGGCCCGCCGTCCAGTCGGACCACAACACCGCTGCGCGCGCTTCGATCCCGCGCGCGCTCATCGCGACCTCGTGCCCTGCGTCGACGACCCCGCGATCGCGGCTCGTCGCCCAACCGACCTCGCCGCGAACCACGTATGCGCCGACGCGTCCGGCGCGCGCGTCGATCGAGACCTCCGCGTCCGCCACGCGGAGCGAGCCCGACGCCGTCTCCACGTCGAGCCTCTGGTCTCGACCCGCCGAGACCAGCAGACGACCCGCCGAGACCCGCAGCGACTCCGAGCTCGTCACCTTCACGTGCGCGCCGGGACCGAGCCACAGGCTCGGCCCCCGATCGAGCGTCAATCGCGCGAGCGCCGCCTGGCCCGCACGAAGCTCGGCTCCGGCCGCGATCCGCGTGATCGGCCGCGCGTCCTGCTCGCTCGCCGCCACCGGACCGCGCACCAGCTCGAGCGTTCCGATCGTCGACTCCAGCGCGCGCTCGTCTTCGGCCCCGCACGCCACGAAGACGAGCAGCAGCGCGATCCTCCCCGGCGCGACCGAACGCGTCATCGACCCGCGACAGCCTCGCCCTGGAGGCGGAGGTCCGCAAGCACCCGGGATGGCTCACGGCGACGCGGGGAGGTACTCCGCCGTGAGCTCGTAAGGCCCCACGTCTCCCACGAAGCCGTCGATGACGACCGTGATGTCCTGACCTTCCGAGAGCGGCACGTCCGCCGCTTCGACGCCATAGACCGCGGAGCAGGCCAGCTCGGTCACCTCTTCGGGGGTGCCGCAGCCGTCGAGCACCACGAGCGCCAGATCGGCGTCGCCCTGCATCAGGCGCAGAGAGAGCGTCCCATCCGACGGCGCCACGAAGCGGTAGAGGACGTCGGACGACGTGCCGTACATGCCCTCGGGATCCAGGCAGAAGCCATCGAAGAGCTCGGGTGCGCCCGTCGTGTCTCCCACGTTCGAGCCGAGAACGAGCGGCTGCGCGAGCCGACAGAACGCGTCGTACTCGACTCGCCTGCAGTCACCGCTGCACCCGTCGTCGCTCGTCTCGTTGCCGTCGTCGCACACTTCGTCGCCTGCGACGATCCCATCGCCGCAATCCTGTGCGACGAACTCCGCACGCAGCTCGAACGGGCCCTCTTCGAGGACGTGGAGCGGCGAGACGACGACGGTCAGCTCACCGGTGCTGCCCGGTGTCACCTGGTGGACGAGCTCTTCGATCTCGCCGGCGTTCGCGCGGCTCTCGCAGGCAACCTCGCTCGATGCCGTCGCACAATCGGTTCGGACCGAGACGCCGTGATCGGTCGCCGACTCGACGAGCAGCCTGAGCCTGCCGGGACCGGGGGGAACGAACCGGTAGAGCCGCGTCCTCGCCACACCCAGCTGACAGCTCGCCTGGAAGCCGTCGGGACCCGTCGCGGTGTCGGCGTGGATGGGGGTGCCGACCTCCAGCGCAGGGAGGCGGCCGCAGAGGACGTCGTGCTCGACGGTGCGGCAATCTCCGCTGCACCCGTCCCCGCTCGCGGTGTTGCCGTCGTCACAGATCTCCTCGACCTCGCCCGTCTCCCCATCACCGCAGACCGGATCGGGCAGACAGATGCCGAGCCCCGATCCGAACCGCAGCGCGCAGAACTCCTCTTCCTCGCACCCTCGATCGCCCAGGCACGCCTCGCGACAGAAGAGGGGGCCATCGTAAGCGAAGCAGATTCCCCGGAGCGCCTCGCCATCGGCGGCGCATCCGCTCGCGAGCTCGGCTGCTGCATCGCACGGCTCGTCGAAACTGGCCGCATCCCCGCTCGAAGGCGGCTCGCAGACACCGAACAAGCTGCACACCGTGCCATCGGGACAACCCGACTCTTCGTCGAAGTACCGACAGCTCTCCGTGCAGGTGCCCGTCACGGACGAGCAGAGCAGTCCGGGCCCGCACACACTCCCATTGTCTTCGAGCTCACAAGGGTCTCCGAGCGCGGCCTCACCGACGGTCTTGCAGACTCCGATCGTCGGCTCCACGCCGTGCTGGTCACAACTCTGGTCGGCGGCGCACCCGCTCTCCGCCGCCGGCGAGGTCGGATCACAGCTCCGGTAACAGGCACCCTCGTATCGGTCTCCGAACTGTGTGAGACAGACGTCGCCGTCATCGGGACAACCCATGAAGTCCCCACACTGGATGTCTCCACACACGTTGCTCCGCGGATCGCACACTTCGAGGAGGGGATTGCCGCAGTCCTCCGCGCTCAGGCATCCCCGTCCCGGCGTGGGTCGCGTGTCGAAGGCCAGCATGGGGACCGAGACACAGTCGCCGCCGGGCGTGAACGTCGAGCGGCCCTCCACCACCGTGGCGCGCCGCAGGACCACCCGACCCGTCGTGCCCGCGAAGACCGGCGTCAGCGGGTCTTGCACGGTCTCGAGGTCGAGCGTCCCCGACGCCGCGTAATAGATGTCCTCGGGAGGCGTGCCGGGCAGCTCGTCCACCTCGACCCAGACGCAGTGTTGGCAGGTTGCCAGATTGTCGTTCGGAGCTTCGCCGAGGTCGAACATCCCCGGCTCGAGAGTCGGCAGATCGGGTGTGGTCGAGTCGTAGAGCTCGACCAGGAGGAAGTCGGGGCCGTCGTCGGCGAGCCCGTTCTCGATCGGATAGCGAACGCCGAGAAGCTGATTGAACAGGTTGTAGTGGAACGTCGGTCGGCCCAGCGCGAGCACGCGACAACCTTCGCTGTCGACCCCTCCGCCGTCGGCATCCGCACCCCCGTCTCGGGGGCCGGCGTCGTTGGCGTCCGCGCGACCGCCATCGGGCGGGACGTCGGAATCGGGAGTCGCCGCGTCGATCCCGGAGTCTCCGGGAGACGCGGAGGAACCGCAGGCGACGATCGAGAGCACGAGCACGAGCGACGAGAGACGTGACGAGAAAGTCAGGGTGTTACTCATTCTGGCGCAACTCCGGCTCCCCCCCACCCGCGGGTGGAACCCTCCCGTGCCCACGTGGGTACGAGAGATCGCCCCGACCGTCGTGATCG
>JADZFZ010001106.1 GCA_020854145.1 Deltaproteobacteria bacterium
GCACCCCCGTACCCGCCGCCGGGGTCCGCAAAGCACCAAAGCGGCGCGAAAGGGCGGTGCCCGGTGCCTCTGGCCGTCCCTTGCCGCCGCCGCCCGCGCACGCCGCGAACACCAACCTCGGTGCGGGACCGACGGTGGGACCGACCGACCGTGCGCGAGCGCCCGCTCGTCGTCAGCGTCATGCCCTATCAATGGGCGCAGATGACGCTCGCCCAGCCCGAGCTCCGCGAGCAGCGCGGCGCCCCAGGTTCAGGTCGCTCAGGTCGCTGCAGGTTCAGGTCGCTGCCCCGGGCGTCCGACTGAAGGTCTTTCAATGACCTGGCGCGTTCACCCACGTCCTTCGACTGGGCCAAGCACCAGTTGCGCCCGACGTCGCTCGGTCAGCGTCCCGCTTTGCCGACCTGAGCGGGACCTGGCTCGTGGTGCACGGTGAGCACCGAGCACCAAGACGCGCGCAGCACTTTCTCGGTCGTGCCGCCGAGCGTCCACGGACCGGCGCGCCGGCCGCCGCTGCCGATCACGATCAGATCCGCTTCGTGCGAGCTCTCGAGGATCTCGGGAGCGGGCTTGCCCGCGCGAACGTCGATCTCGAGCGAGAGCCCGTCGAGGTCGAAGTCGTCGAGCAGCGCGTCGAAGTCCGCCTGCCACGTGGCGTCCACGCGCGCCTCGTAGTCCGTGACCACGCGCGAGCCGACGATCAGCGGACGTTCCTTCGCGATGACCGTCACGACCCTCAGCGGCGCCGAGAACAGCCTGGCCATGCGGATCGCCGCTGCGAGACCGGTGCGCGACGGCGGAGACAGGTCCACGGCGCACACGATCTTCGACACCTTCCCGGGCTCGTTCCCTCGAGCCACCCACACCGGCACGCGACTTCGCCGAAGGATGCGCTCGGCGACGCTGCCGATGAGGAAGCGCCGAACCGTCGACTGCTCGCCTCCGCCCGTGAGCACGAGCTGCGCGGCATCGGCTTCCGCCGTGAGGCACACGAGCTCGGACGGCTCCGCCGCCTGGACCACCGGTGGGAAGATCGTGACGCCCTTGGCCTCGTCGAACGCGAAGCGATCGGTCACCGCCTCGCGCGCCGTGGCCTCTTCGCGGTGGGTGTGCTCGGGTGTTCTGCCGACTTTCGGCTCGATCGCGTGCACGGGTCGCACGGACGCCACGAGACGCCGAGCGAGCGGCTCGGCCGCGCGGAGCACGACGTCGTCGGCCTCGGTGAGCGCCACGGCCGCGATGATGGGACCCGTAGGATCGTTCTCTTGGATGGCCATGCGGGTCGCTCGTGCACCACGCGTGCCTCTTACGGGGGTCGTAAGGAGCGCAGCCCGCTGCGAGCTCGCCCCGCGATCCCGCACGCCGGCGGCGCACCGCGTTCGGGCACTCGGGGCGGCGCGCAGTCTTTTCGCACTACGCGTCAGGCGGCGTCGCGGCCGTGCTCCAGATCGGCCATCACCTCGTCGGCGTGAATGCGGATCCCGTCGCCGAACGAGCGGCCCGCATCGGCGAACACGGGTCGCGCATCGAGCCCGGCGGCTCTCGCGAGGATCCAATCGAACGTGGGCGCCCACAATCGCGCCTCCGACTCCGGGCGGAAGTACCCGAAGTGCCCGATTCGCCTCGCGCGCACGTCGCTCGGGGCAAGCCGGGCGTGATGGAGCTTCGCGCGCGGGAACGCCGACAGGTAGCTGGCGACCGCGCGGGCGGGCGCGAAGTCGTCGTCGGTGAACGAGTAGACGAGCGCGGGTCGATCGAACGAACGCGCCCGTTCCTTAGCCCCCGCGACGTGGTCGAACAGGTAGCCGGGGCTCGCGCACCAGCGTGCCCACTGTCGAGCCACGTCGGCAGGAAGGTCCACGCCTCCGAGCCCGAGCCAGCCCGGCGCGTATCCCCACGTGAACGTCGTGACGGGAACGATCCCTTTCCAGATGGCCCACAACCGCCTCTGCTCGCGGGCGGGCCAGTGCCCGTAGTAGCCGAGCTGCGCGCCGACGAGCACTGCACCGTCCACGTCGGACAGCGCGTCCGCGAGCGCCAAGACCTGTCCGCCGAAGCTGTGGCCCACCACGAACAGAGGGCCGTCTGCCGCGAGGCGGCGCGCGAAGTCGTGCGCGCCCACGGCGTCGAGACCCGCCCAATCGTCGAGCGAGGCGCGAAACCCACGGAGCGAGCCCGGACGCGAATCGCCCACACCCCGATAGTCGAACGTCGCGACGCGCACGCCGCGACGTGCTCCTCCCGCGGCGAAGTGACGGTAGAAGCTCCTCCGGGTCGCCATGGCCGGCAGCACCAAGAGCGTCGCGTGCACGGGACCGTGCGCGGGCTCGAACACGGTCGCTGCCAGCGGCAGCCCATCGGCGGCCGCGATCACGGGATGTCGCGCGGTGGATTGCATCGGAACCTCCGTGCTCCAAGCAATGGGCCCGATCGCGTGCGACGTCGCGCGGCAAGCGCGCAGTCGCAGCGTGCATCCATGCAGCCGTCGGTCGCGCGAGCCGCAGCGGTGATGCACTGTGCCGTAGCATTCTGGGCAGGCCCGATCCCAATCAGCGCGAGAGCTGGCGCAGCAGACGATCGACGACGCGCTCGATTGGTGCAGCTCGACCGGAGATACCGACACCGGCTCGATCTCAGAGTCGGGTCACGACCAGGTCGCCGGCGGACACACCTTCGAAGGTGGTGACCTGCAATGTGTAGGTGCCCGCCTCGGAAGCGACCCAATCGAACCCGGCGAAGTAGTCGATGAAGTCGTCGTTGCCGGCGACCGCCGCGCCGTCGGGATCGCGCAGCGCCACGACCGAGTCCCAGATCGCTCCCGACGGGCTCTCGGTGCGAATCGACAACGTCTCTCCGGCCGAGACGGTGACGGTCATCTCGAACGTGCGGCCCGCGACGAGATCGAGCGCCAGCGAGCTTCCCGGCTCGAGCGCGGCGGTGGGCATCATCTCCGTGGTGACCAAGTCGATGTGGACCCCGATGTGGTACGCGCCGGTGACGTCGTCGCCGAGCGCGAAAGCCGAGCTCGCGAGGATCGCGTGCACCCGCGGCGTGTCGAGGCCCCAGTCGAGCGCCAACATCGCTTCGGCCTGCGCGCGCTGCGGGTCGGGATACGCATAGGTGTACCCGTCCGCGACGATGAAGCGCACGTCGGCGCTCGTCGGCGAGAGCGCGAGGGCCTGCTCGAAGTCGGCCATCCCCGCCTCGACCTCGCCCACGAACAGCCGGTTCGAGCCCCGGTAGAGGATCCCGTAGCGGTCGTCGGGCGAGAGCTCGAGCAGCCGGCCCAAGAGCGGCAGCGTCGCGGGGTAATCGAAGTACCACCAGTGCGCGAAGCTCGCGCCGGTGAGGGCAGCGACGTCGTTCGGGTGCCGTCCGAGCCGTTCGTCGTAGGCGGAGAGGATCTGCTCGGCCGCGTCGGGCTGATCGGGCATGACCACCGCGGTGATGCGCGCGTAATCGTGCATGGCGTCGGCGTAGCGCCCCAACCGGAGCTCGGCTTCGGCACGCCCGCGCCACCCGTTCCAGTCCGTCGGATCGTTGGCGATCACGCAGGTGAACACGTCGATGGCGGCTTGGTAGCGGCCTTGATCGATGCGTCGCTGGCCCAGCGTCCCGCTGGCGCCTGCGCAGCTCGATGCGGCGGGACCGGAGTCGGGCGGCGGATCGGCGCGCGCGACGTCGCACGCGAGCAGAAGGGCAGCACCGCCGATGAGGTGGAGAGGGCAACGCAGCGAATGACGAGTCATGGGGAGCCTCCGTCGTTGGGTCCTCCTGCTCATCGCGACCACGACCCCGAATCGGACACGCCGCCCTCGTTTCTGCGCAGGGGGATTTCGCATCCCCCCCGGACCCCCAGCAAGACTCGCGCGTCCTCGCTGCGCTGCGGTGGCTCGATTTTCTTCTCCACCGTCTGTGAGATCCTCGCGGCGCGACCATGACCGAGGGCTTCGAGGCGCTGTTGCAGCGGGTGCGCGCGGGCGACCAGAGCGCAGCGGCAGAGCTCGTCCGCACCTATCGACCCGCGCTCATGCGCGTGATCCGCGTGCGCCTCGCGAATCCCCGACTCCGTCAGCTGCACGGCGAAAGCGACGTTTTCCAGTCGGTCATGGGCAGCTTCTTCGTCCGCGCGGCGCTCGGGCAGTACGACCTACGCACGCCGGAGGATCTGGCGCGGCTGCTCGCCGTGATGGTGCGCAACAAGGTCGCCGAGAAAGCGCGCCGCCGCGACGTCGTGCGAGACGCCGAGCCCCTCGACGAACCGGCCTCGGCCCCCGCCGCACCGGACCCGGGCCCGAGCCCGAGCCGAGTGGTCGCCATGCGCGAGCTGGCTGCACAAGCGCGCAGCCGGCTGTCGCCGGAGCTGATGGCGATCGTGCTCCTGCGCGACGAGCAGCTCGGGTGGAACGAGATCGCGGAGCGTGTCGGCGGCAGCCCCGACGCGCTGCGAAAGCGCCTCACCCGTGCCGTCGACGACATCGCGACGGCGCTCGGCGTCGAGGATCCGCACGGATGAGCGACGATGTCCGCGCGGAGCTCGACCGCGGCGACGCCTTGCTGGACGAGCAGCGCAAACGCTGGAGGGGCGGCTCGCGTGCACCGGTCGAAGTGCTTCTCCGCGAGCATCCCGCCCTCTCCACCGATCAGATCCTCGACCTCATCTACAACGAGGTGCTCCTGCGCGAGGAGGACGGCGAGCGCCCCTCGGTCGACGAGTACACGAAGCGGTTTCCCGACCTCGCCGCCGATCTCGCGCGTCAGTTCGAGGTCCACGCGGCCCTCGGCTCGACGCACCCCGCCGCCGAAGCGCTGCCGGTCATCCCGGGCTACGAGCGCCTCGAAGTCCTCGGCGCCGGTGGCATGGGGGTCGTCTTCAGCGCGATCCAGTCGAGCCTCGGCCGCCGCGTCGCGCTCAAGCTTCTACCCCGCGAGGCCGCTGGTGACCCCGAGGCCATCGCTCGCTTCCACAAAGAGGCACGCACCACCTCGTCGCTCAATCACCCGCACATCTGCACGGTGCTCGATTTCGGCACCGCCGATGGCCGGCCCTTCATCGCGATGGAGCTCGTCGAGGGGCGTACGCTCGCGGCGCTGCTCGTGCCGGGACGGCCTGCCCTCTCGCACGTGGGGGCCATCGCTCAGGTCGCGCAGGCGCTCGCCGCCGCACACGCAGCCGGTGTGGTCCATCGCGACGTCAAGCCGGCAAACATCATGCTGCGCGACGACGGGTACGCAAAAGTGCTCGATTTCGGGATCGCTCGCTTGGCGCGACCCGCGCACGGTGGAGGCGGCTCGGCTCGAACGGGCCGCGAGTCAGGCGCCCTCGTCGGCACGCCTTGGTACATGTCGCCCGAGCAAGCACGCGCCGAGGTGGCCGGACCCGCGAGCGACGTGTACTCGCTCGGGCTCGTCCTCTACGAGCTGGCGACCGGGCGTCACGCGTTCGAAGCCGGCTCGGTCGTCGCCTCGCTGGTCGCACGACACCAAGACGA
>JADZFZ010001107.1 GCA_020854145.1 Deltaproteobacteria bacterium
GACCCGATCGCGCTGCGTCGTCTGCTCGCCGGGCGCGGCCGCCAGCTCTCTCGGCTCACCGCGGCTCGAGGCGCGCGGTGAAGTGACGCAGCGGAGCCGGAGGAGACACGATGCGATAGCCGGGGAGCGACGGGGCGCGCGCGGCCACGCGCTCCACGACCTCGATGACGTAGTCGATGTGGCTCTGCGTGTACGTCCGGCGCGGGATCGCGAGACGAACGAGATCCAGCATGGCCGGCGTCTCGGTGCCGTCGGGATGCAGCCCGAACATCAACGTGCCGATCTCGCAGCCGCGCACGCCGCCTTCGCGATAGAGCTCGATCGCGAGCGACTGGCCCGGGTACCGGAGAGGCGGCACGTGCGGCAGCAGCGCGCGCGCGTCGAGATACACGGCGTGGCCGCCGACGGGCACGACGATGGGGATCTTTCGCGCCTCGAGCGCGTCGCCGAGGTACGCGGTCGAACGGATGCGGTAGCGGAGGTAATCGTGATCGACGACCTCGACCAGGCCGCGGGCGATCGCGTCGAGGTCCCGCCCGGCGAGACCGCCGTACGTCGGGAAGCCCTCGGTGAGCACGAGCAGGTTGCGGCAGCGGCGCGCGAGGTCGTCGTCGTTCATCGCGAGCCAGCCGCCCGTGTTGGAGAGGCCGTCCTTCTTCGCGGACATCGTCATGCCGTCGGCGAGGCCGGCGATCTCGCGCACGATGTCCACGACGTCGCGATCCGACTGACCGGGCTCGCGCTCCCGGACGAGCCACGCGTTCTCCGCGAACCGACACGCATCGAGGAACATCGGCACGCCGTGCCGCCGGCAGAGCGCGCTGACGGCACGGAGGTTGGCGAGCGATACCGGCTGGCCGCCGCCCGAGTTGTTCGTGATCGTGACGAACACGACGGGCACGTGCTCCCGCTCGGTCTCGAGCAACGTCGCGAGCGCCTGGAGATCGACGTTGCCCTTGAACGGGTGGCGCGACGACGGATCGCGTCCTTCGGCGATCACCAGGTCGCGGGCCTCGGCGCCCGCGGCCTCGACGTTCGCGCGCGTCGTGTCGAAGTGGGTGTTGCTCGGGATGATCGTGCCCGGTCGCGCGACGTGCGCGAACAGGATCCGCTCGGCCGCGCGTCCCTGGTGCGTCGGGATCACGTGGCGGAACGGGAAGAGGTTCTTGACCGCCGCCTCGAAGCGCGCGAACGACGGCGAGCCGGCGTAGCTCTCGTCTCCTCGCTGGATGCCGGCCCACTGCTCGGCGCTCATCGCGCCCGTGCCGGAGTCGGTCAAGAGGTCGATGAGGACGTCGCGCGAGTCGAGGCCGAAGAGGTTGTACCCCGCGGCGCGCAGCGCCTCTTCGCGTCGCTCGGGTGTCGTGATGCCGAGCGGCTCGACCGACTTGATGCGAAAGGGCTCGATGATGGTGCGGAAGGGGCGGCTCACGGCAGCTCAATAACCGCGCTGGCGTTGCACGAAGTCGCGCAGGACGCGTTGTGCCTCGTCAAACGCGTCGTCGATGGCGGCGTAGGCGTCTTCGTGGACTCGTTCGTCGTCGCCGCGCGTTCCGGTCACCAGGTCGCCGCCGGGGACCGTGAGGTTGACGCGGATGCGGTAGTGGCGGCCGTGGTGGTGGTGCCGGTGCGGCGCCTCGACGACGACGTGGCAGGCGGTGATGCGGGAATGGAGCGCGTCGAGCTTCTTGGCGCGATCCAGGACGTACTCGGTGAGTGCAGGCGAAGGATCGATGTCGCGGAAGGTGACCTGCGGGTCGGAGATCATAGGCAGTCCTCCGCATGGAGATCGAGCAACCTTCGTTCCGCGCACATCCGCTCGCGCCGTCGGCTACGTTGACGGCGCACGGGGCGAAAGCCGTTCGTCGGCCGACGCGTCGCGCACGAACGAGATGCGAGCGAGGACGGCGCGAGCGATGGGAGATTGGCACCCGAGCGTGCCGCTGCGGTGCGCGTTGCTCGTCTGGGTCGCATCCGTCCAAGCGTGCGGGGACGATGCGCGAGCACACACGGACGCAGCCGCGGTCGCGCCCGACGCGACGACCGACGGTGGCACGCCGAGCGACGTCGGCCGGCCCGACACGGGCGCCGATGCGGCCGATGCGGTCGATGCGGGACCCGTCGCCTGCCGCACCGACCGCGCGTGCGCTGCATCCGAGCGCTGCGCGACCCAGGGAGTGCACGAGATCGAGACGGAGGACGACGACCGCGCGTCGTGCACGCCCATCGACGCGCTCGTCGGCAGCGCGCCGGCGACGTGGCGTTGGACGACGGGCGGGCGTGCGCTCGCCGACCGGTTGTGCTTTGCCGGTGGGCTCGCGCGCGGCGCAGGGCCATCCGTCGATGCGCTGAGAGAGCGGCAGATCACGCTCATAGGAGAAGCCGGCGTGCGGCTGCTCCGACTCGACCTTCCCTGGGCCGAGATCGAGCCGGAGCGCGGCGTGCACGACTACTCGGCGCTCGACCCGATGGTCGATCGCGCCCGCGACGCCGGCATCGAGGTGCTCGGCATCCTGGCGTACGGCGCGCCGTGGGCGAGCTCCGATCCGGCCGCCGACCGCTTCTACCCGCCCGACGATCCCGCCGACTTCGCGGAGTTCGCGCGCGCGACGGCCGAGCACTTCGACGGTCGCATCGCGCGCTACGAGATCTGGAACGAGCCCAACGCGGGCTACCGCTTCTGGCGCCCGACGCTGCACGGCGATGCGCGCGCGTTCGGAGCGCTCGTCGGCCTCGCCACGCCGGCGGTGCGCGAGGGCTGTCCCGATTGCACCGTGATGGCGGGCGGCTTCTTCTTCCACGAGATGATCATCAACGGCGCCGTCGAGTTCCTGCACGACCTGCTCGCCGCGGCGCCCGAGGTGCTCGCACCGCCGCCTCGCGGGCTCGACGCGCTCTCTTTCCATCCGTATCCGCGCTATCCGCCGCGCGTCGCGCCCGAGCTCGACGCGGACGGCGAGCGCGCGATGGGCGGGATGCTCGACGACCTGCGCGCGGTGCTCGCGCTCCACGGGATCGACGATCCGCCGTTCGCGATGACGGAGGTCGGTTGGCCGTCGTACGGCGACGTCGACGAAGCGACGCAGGCCGACTGGCTCGCGCGCTCGCTCCTGCTCGGCGCCGCGCTCGGGATGGATCCGCTCTGTTGGTTCAACGTCGCGGACGGTCCTGCGCACGGGCGTTTCCCGCCCGAGGACGACTTCGGCGTCTACCGCTTCGACTCGGAGAACGGTCCGATCGATCCGAAGCCCGCACGCGACGCGCTCGCGTGGCTCGCCCGGATCGGCGCCGGAGCGACGTTCGTGGGTCCGGCCGACGACACAGGGCTCCACGCGCCCGACGAGGGTCGGTTCGCGCTCGACTTCGACGCGCCGGAGGGCCGGTGGACCGTCGCGTGGACCCTCGACGGCACGCGCTACGAGACGCACGTGACGAGCGACACCGGCGTCGCACACGACGTCACGGGTCGAGAGATCGCGCGTGCGAGCGGAGGCGAGCTCGTCGTCGAGGTCTCGTCGTCGCCGGTCTACTGGAGCGACTGAA
>JADZFZ010001108.1 GCA_020854145.1 Deltaproteobacteria bacterium
CCGCCGCACCCGACGAGATCGATTGGGAGGACGAGATTCGCGTCGCGATCGAAGAGCGCGTGAGCATGTCCCCCGACGCGCTGACGGGGATGGAGGCGTCGTTGAGGTTCCCGGGCGCCGAGCGCGCGGACAGCAAGATCTTCGGCCGTCTGTCGGCGTGGCAGAACTGGATCTTCCAGCGACCGAACGCGGTCGGCGAGACGGGTGCGCTGACGATGTACGGCAAGCCCGGTCGCCCGAGCTTCGACTGGCGCCGCACGTAACTCGCCCAGCGGGACTCGTACGGCCGCCCGGCCGCCACTCCGCAGCGCAGCGAACCAATAAGAAAAGGCCCCGAAGGGCCCTTTCACATCGGCTCAACCCAGGGGTCGTCGCAGCAGCAGCAGTAGCAGCCGTAGCGTAGACGTGGTGTGAGGTCGACTTCGTGAGCTTGCTCCCGCCACACGCGCGCTGTCAAGGCGCGCCGCGACGATCATGGGTCTCGTGCGGTCTTCGACGCTCGCAGCTCCCGCTCGATCGCCAGAAACCGCTCGGCTTGTAGGCGCAGGAGCGCGAGCGCCGCTTCGGGCCAGGCGCGAATCACGCTCGAAAGTCGATCGTGCTCGACCATGCCGAGGACCGTCGCGCCCTTCGCCCGGGCGCTCGCCGCACGACGACCCGCGCCGAAGAGGGCGAGCTCCCCGAAGAGCTCGCCGGGCCCCAGAGTCGTGCGCAACGACCACGCGCCGCCGATGGTGGTCCCGATCTCGACCGCTCCGTCGAGCACGACGTATGCCTCTGCACCGGCATCGCCCTCGTCGAACACTCTCTCGCCGTCGTCGAGCACGACGCGCCGCATGACGTACGCGAGCGCACGCAGAGCATCCGGCGGCATCGCGCGAAGCACCGAACGCTCGAAGAGAAAGCGGAGCATCTCGTCGTGGGTCACGTCTCGCTCCCAGCCGTGGCCGCGTCGTAGAGCTGTCGGAACGGGCCCTCCCGCGCGAGCAGCTCCGAGGGTCGTCCGTCCTCCACCACCCGACCCTTGTCGAAGACCACCACGCGATCGAACCGGTCGGCGAGAACCAGATCGTGCGTGATCGCGACGAGCGTGCGCCCACGCCACCGCTCGGCGAGGAGCTCCTGCACGCGGATGGCCGAGCGCTTGTCGAGGCTCGCAGTGGCCTCGTCGAGCAGCAGGACCGGCGCACCCTTCAGAAGGACACGTGCGATGGAGACCTTCTGCCGTTGCCCACCCGACAGACGCGCGCCCTTCTCGCCCACCTCGAAGTCCAACCCGAGACGGCGCACTCGATCGATGGAGCCGGACTCGGCCAGCGCCGATCGCAACACGTCGTGGGCTCGACGCGTCGCACGCACGTCCGCTACGTCGATCCGACCGAACAACAGGTTGTCGCGCACGTTCATCGAGGGGTGCCAGCGCTCGCGATCGTACGGCTCTGGAGCGGAAGCTCCGAGCGCACGCGCAAAAGGCTCACGCGCCGCGACGATCCGACTGCGCGACGAATCGTCGGAGGTGCGCGCGCCGAGCCCACGTTCGCAGAGAACGCGAAACGTCTCTGCGTCGAGCGAGGCCTCCGTTCGCGCTCGCCGGGCGACGCGCTCGACCAGGCGCTCGCGCGCCGAGAGATCGTCGGGATCCACGCCGAGATCCACGAGCATCGCGACGCTCGTCTCGCGCACGCGCAGCAGGTACGCCAGGTCGGCGTTCGCGTCGTCGAACCCGATCTCCGCGAGCAGATCCGACACGCCCGCCTGGCGCGCGGCCCGGAGCTCGCTCTCGAGACGCCGCCCGTCCATTCGTTGTCCTTTGAGCCCGGACCCTCGCAGCTCTTCCGCCGGGGCGAACCGAAGGTTCTCGCGAACGGCGGCGCGCGTGATGTAGCGATTCGGATCGAACCTCTCGACCGCCGCGTCACCCGCGAGCGCCTCCGCCACCGTCGCTCTGATCGCGAGCAACGAAGAAGCGCTCGACGCGCTCAGACGTGCCTCGAGCCCGAACTCGAGCAGCTCGTCATCGAGCCCCACGTCGGAGCAGGCGGCGACGAGCTTCGCGTCGATCGCGTCGTCGTCGTGCTCCGGCTCGAGCCCGAGCGGCGCGAGGTCCGCGTACGCGAGAACCTCGTCACCGTCGGCGGGTCGTCGCAGAAGCGCGTAGAGGAGGTTGTTGCGGAGGGTGGTGTGGAAGAGGAACGGGTGTTGGCCGACCGTTCCGATCGTGCGCCCCAGGGATCCGGCCGGCTCGCTCGCGAGCGCGCGGCCCTCCAGGCGGACCTCTCCCGCGCGCGGGGTCAGCCTGCCGGCCACGAGGCCGAGCACGGTGCTCTTGCCGCACCCCGACTTGCCGACGAGCACCACGTGCTCGCCCGGTGCGAGCTCGAGCGAGAGGTCGCGCAGCAGCGGCTCCTTCGCGTCGTAGCCGAAGGTCACCTTCTCCAGGGTGATCGGCACCGCGCGCCTCGACGCCTCGCTCGCCGATGGGTCGGCCGCCTTCGCTTCGGCTGACGGTCCGGCGGGCAGCGCAGGACGATCGACGAACGCTTGCGGGATGTCCCAGAGCTCGGACAGCTCGTCGAACCGGTCTTGCGCGTTGCGGAGCTGCGGCGGGTACTTCACGAGCTTGTCGAGCGCGAGGTAGAGCCCGCCGAGCGTGCCGGTGAACGCGACGATCTGACCCACCGTCATCCGACCCGCGATCGCGAGCAGCGCGCCGTACGTGTAGACGAGGATGGGCCCCAGCCCTCGCGTCAGCTCGGAGAGCACGTCGAGCCACCCGGACGCACGCGCGCCGTCCACGCGGTTCCGGCTGACGCGGTCCTGTTGCGCATCGAGCCGTCCCGTCTCGTAGGGGTAGGTCGCGTGCGCCTGCACCTCGTAGATGCCCGCGAAGCCCTCCGTCATGCGCGCGACGTAGGCACCGATGAGCCCCGTGAACGTGCGCTCGTTTTCTGCGAGCCGTCTGTTGATCCGCGGCGCGAAGAGCAGCACGAGCGGCAGCCCCGCGAGCGACAAGAGCGTCAGCGGCACGCTCATCGACAGCAGGTACCCGACGTAGACGAGCGCCGTCGCGGTGTGCACGAGCGGCTCGATGAAGATCCACGCGACGGACATCCCGAGGCGACCGACCTCGAGCTGCACACGGTGCACGAGGTTGCCGACCGAATGTTTGGCGAAGAACTCGGGCGACAGCCGGATGACGTGCGCGAACAGACGACCGCGCAGCTCGCCGGTGAAGCCCTGGCGAATCTGCTCGCTCACCACCGTCTGCCGGTAGTTGACGAAGACACGCGCCACGACCATCACCACGAGCAACGCGCCGACCTGCAAGAGAAGGGTCTCGTCGCGACGTGGGATCGCCGTGTCGAGGACCGTCCGGAAGAGATGAATGGGCGCAAGCGCGAGCGTGGTGCCCACCGCGACGAGCGCGACGAGCTCGACCTGTTTGCGCAGCGTGACTCGGACGATGTAGCGAAGCACCGACACCGAGACCTCCCGTCGCACGCCCTGCTCGAGGCGCGCGCGATGATGCCTGCGCGTCGGGCAGGCCACAAACGGTATGCTCGGGTCGTCTCGCGCCGGCAGCGTGCCGGCCCGGTGACTGGAGCCCGAGCGTGGAGACCAATCGTCTGGAGCTACTCAAGCGCACGCCGCTCTTCGCGGACCCGAAGCTCGAGCCAGCTGCGCTCGAGCAGCTCGCCGCGGCGCTCGACGCACGCAGCTACCCCGCGCGGGCGCGCATCTTCTCGGAGGGAGATCCGGCGGCCGCGATGTTCGTCGTCGCCAAGGGGCGCGTCGGGATCTTCAAGGCGTCCGGCGACGCTCGCGTGTTGCTCGCGGAGATCGGTCCGGGTGCGTGCTTCGGCGAGCTTGCGTTGGTGGATGGCGGGATGCGATCGGCCGACGCCGACGCGCTCGACGACGTGGACCTGCTCGAGCTCGAAGCGCGCGAGCTCGACGACTTGCTGGATCGGTTCCCGCGCCTGGCGCTCTGCCTGTTGCGCGCGACGAGCAAGCGCCTGCGTTCGGCCGGGATGCAGGTGGCCGAAGAAGCCAAGGACGAGGCGGCCGACGATCCGATCGCATCGAGCTACCCGCATCCGATCGCGGCCGTGTGGCGCAACCTGTCCGTGCTGGTCGATCCACGGCCGCGTCTCGAGCGGTTCTTCGATCTGCTCGAGGTCACGACTCGTTACCTCGGCATCGTGGGGGTCGGCGTCTACTTGCGCGGCGACCGCACCGTGGAGCTCGTGGACGACGCGATCGCGGCGGGCCTCACGCGCATCTCGCTGGGTCAGTGGCTCACGCTCGTGTCGAGCTGCGTGCAACCGTTCGACGCCGATCCGGGCGCGTCTTGGATGCCCGCGCTTCACGGGTTCTGTTGGTCGCGGCCAGGCCGACGCACCGACGTCATGGGCGAGATGCAGGCGCTCGTGCAATTCCGCAACGAGCAACGCCACGGAGCGAGCGGCGCTCTTTCGGAGCGGGACATCGAGAAGCACCTCGCCGTGCAGCTGCCGCGACTTCGCACCGTGCTCGATTCGCTCGCCTTCCTGGCCGAGCACCCGCTGGTGTGGCTCGAGCGGATGGACTACCAGGGCGGCAAGTTCGTCAATCGGTGCCAGCGCTGCATGGGGAGCCACGCGGACTTCGAGTCCGAGACGTTCCGCGCGACGGTACCCGCCGAGACGGGGCACCTCTATCTGCGCAAGCCGGGGACCGACGACGCCGGGCTCGTGTCGCTCCACCCGATGCTGCACCTCGACACGTGCTCGGTCTGCTCGGCGCGCGAGATCTTCTTCCTCGTCGCGGTGCCTGGGAAGTCGCTGGAGTATGCCGAGTTCACGCGCGGTCACCACCACGCGACCGAAGCGACCGCGCAAGCGCTCGGTGTGCTGCGCGCGGGCGCGCGCGACCGACTGCGACGCGCAGAGACCGATGGATGAGCTTTCCATCGAGTCGCTGCGCGCGATGTTGTGGTCCGACGACGAGCGCGATCGGCTCGAGGCCGCCTACCTGATCGGCGTGCGCGGCGACCGCCGTGCGACGTTGACCCTCGTCGAGCGACTGCGCGAGTCTGAGGGCGAAGACGAGTGGCACCTGCGCGATCTCGGTGCCCGTGCGCTGGGAAGGCTCCGCGACGGACGCGCGCTGCCACTCTTGCTCGACCTCGCCCGCGCGCGACACCCGGGAGCGCTCGAAGCGCTCGGGCGGCTGGGAAGGCTCGCGAAGAAAGATGGGGTGCCGGTGCTGATCGCGAGCCTGGCGAAGCCCAACCTGCGAAGCATCGTGGGGCGCGCGCTCGCGCGGCTGGGTAACCCCGGCGTGGAGCGCGGGCGGGTGACGGCATTCGACGCGACGCGCGGGTTCGGCTTCGTGCGCCCGGCGGAGGGTCGCCCGCTCTTCTTCCACGGCCGCGACTGGGACGCCAACGAGCCGCCCACGCCGGGCACGGCGGTGACCCTCTACGCGCTGCGTGACATCCCGAAGCCATGCGCGGTCCGATTACGCACGTTCGGCTGCGCGCGATCGGTCGTCGTCGATCCGTCGAAAGGGGTCGAGTCGACGGGCATCGTCCAGTGGTTCGATGCTTCCAAGGGGTACGGCTTCGTCACCGACGACCGTACGGGCGAAGGCGCGCTCGCACGCGTGCGCGACATCGAGGACACCCGCGAGCCGCGCGTGCTGCGCGCTCGCGAGCGCGTGCGATTCCTGGCCGTCCCGACCGAAGCGGGCCTGCGCGCGCTGCGAATTCGCGCCGCGCAGGCACCCATCGCGAGCCCGGCAGATGGCGCGGAGACACCCCGAGGCTCGAGGCCCTGACGACCTGCGGCACGCACGCCGCAATTGACAGGCGGAAACGCGTGCTGGTACCACGGCGGCGAGCATGCGGAGCGGAACTCGTCGCCTCGCCGCGGGGCTGTTGGTCGTCGCGGCGTGGTCGTTCGGACCGGCGACGCCAGCCATCGCACAGTGCATCG
>JADZFZ010001109.1 GCA_020854145.1 Deltaproteobacteria bacterium
AGAAGCGCGCGATGTTCAGCAGCGTCGTGATGCGACGCACCCCGCCGGTCGTCTCGCCGACGAGCGTCGCCACGCAATCGTCGAGCTCGAGCTCCGCCGTGGGCAACGCCTTGGTGCCGAGCTTGTCCTTCAGGCGGTTGACGCGGATCGTGCTCTTGGCGCCGTCCGTGCGGCCGACCTGCGGAGTGACCTCGACGTAGAAGAGCGCGAGCGGCCGGCTGCCGGGCTCGCCGGGCGGATCGGGCCGCGCCAGCAACAGCGCGCAGTCGGCGGTGACTGCGCTCGTGAACCACTTCGTGCCCGACAGCCGCCACGTGCCGTCGGTCCCGAGCACGGCGCGCGTCGCGGTGCGACCGACGTCGCTGCCGCCCTCGCGCTCCGTCATCCACTGGCCCGCCGTCCACGCGTGCCCGCGATCGCGGCTGGTGAGGTGCCCTGCGACCCGCTTCGCGAGCGCCTCGTCCGCGTGCACGAGGAGCGTGCGCGCGACCCCGTCGGTCATCGCGAGCGGGCACAGGGCCGTCGCGGTGCTCGGCGCGAAGAGGTGCAGCAGCGCCCACTGGTGCAGGCGCGCGCGGTCGCCGTAGGTCGTCTCGTACGCGCTGCCGACGACGCCGCGCTCGGCGGCGACGCGCAGGCACTCGGTCCAGGCCGGCGAGATGTCCACGCGATCGATGCGCCTCCCGTACGCGTCGAAAGGGACGTGTCGCGGCAGGTCGCGCTCGGCCTCGTTGCCGAGCTCTGCCAATCGACCGACCGCGAGCGCGCCCATCTCGCGCAGCTCCGGCGCGAGCGCGCGCGCCACGTCGGGTCCGGCGTACCGATCGAGCGCGAAGCGCATCACGCGATCGTCGTCGTATTGGTTGCCGAGCTCGGGGGGAGTCTGGAAGAACGCCATGGCGCAGCCAGGATAGCCCGCGACGCGCGTCGGGGGTCGCGTCAGCGCAACCCGGTGGAGCGAGCTCAGGGCACGACCCCCAGCATCACGACCTCGCGCGGGCCGAGTCGCACGACGAGCTCGCCGTCCACGGCGGCCACGTACCGACGCGCGGTCTCGCCGGGCGGCGCGAGCAGATCGACGAGCTCGGTCCCCGGTGGGAATCCGGTGCGCATCGCCTGGCCGTCCTCGTCGCGCGTCTCTCCTTGGTCGAACGCGTGCGCGTTCATCACGACGAGCACGCGGTCCTCCGACTCGCCGCGCTCCCACGCCAGCATCCCGGCCCCGGGCCCGCTCTCGAGGCCCGAGATCGTGCTCTCGAAGCGCACGACCGGTGGTGCGAAGCGAAGGGCCGAGCGCGCGGCACGCAGCGCGGCGAGACGCGCGATGAAGCGGAAGAGCGGATGACCTTCGTCGAAGGCGCCGAACATCGGTGCACGTGCGGCATGACCGAACCCGCCCGCGAAGCCCTGCTCGGTCCCGTAGTAGACGGCCGGGATCGCGTCGAGCGCGAAGACCATGACGAGCGCGAGCCGCAGGACGCGTTCGTCGGGCAAGTCGCCGAGCACGCGCGGGACGTCGTGGTTGTCGGCGAACGCGACCAGCGCGTCGCGCGGCGACAGCTCGATGCCGTCCGGGTGCGGGGCGCTTCCGTCGTACGCGGCGTCGCGCGCGGCGAGCACCTCGCCGAAGCGCACGGTCGGTTGCCCTTCGAGCAGCACCGCGTCGATCACGCCGAACTTCAGGCCGAACCAGAGGTTCGCGTCGAGCGCTCCTTCGCGCGTGTAGCGCGCGGCGCGTGCGTCGTCGCCGGTGAACACCTCTCCGAGCAGGAGGAACCGTCGCTTCGCGGTCTCCGCGAGACGCGCGCGGATGGCGGTCGCGAGCGCGCGCCACGTCTCGACGGACACGTGCGGCACCGTGTCGATGCGGAACCCGTCGAGGTCGAAGCGCAGGATCCAGTCGGTGTACGTCTCGACGAGCGCACGCCGGACGCGCTCGTTCTCGGTGTCGAGATCGCGCAGCCCCGTCGGGAAGTCGCCGAGCTCGACCTCTTCCTGCCGGTCGAAGTCGCCCGTGGTCCCGCGCCGGTGGAAGCTCGCGAGATCGTCGAAGATCGTAGGCGGGCCGTCGAGCCGGAAGATCGGCGGACCGAGCCGGAGCTCCGGTTGGTCCAGCCACACGACGTCCGTGCGTGCGACCGTCGAGAACGGAGGCTCGGCCTCGCCCGCGCCGAGCGTGTGGTCCCCATCGGCGTCGTAGTAGAAGAGCGGCCCGACGTGGTTGAGCACGACGTCGACGATGACGAGCAGCCCGCGGTCGTGGCACTCGGCGACCAGGCGCGCGAGATCCCGCTCGGTGCCGTAGTGCGGGTTCGGTCGCGTGAAGTCGCGGCCCCAGTAGCCGTGGTAGGCGTCCTCGCGCGCCGCGAAAGGATCGGTCTCGGCGTTCTCCACGACGGGCGAGATCCAGATCGCCGTCGCGCCGAGCGCCTGCACGTAGTCGAGCCTCCGGCGTACGCCTTCCCAGTCGCCGCCCTGGAATCGGGAGAGATCGCCAGGCACGACGCGCGCGTCGCCTTCGTTGCTCTCGACGTCGTCGAAACGGTCGACCATCACCTGGTAGACGACCTCGTCGCGCCAGTCGTCGACGTGCGTGCCGAGCGGGAGCGGCGGCTCGGGGCCCTCTTCCGAAGATGCGCAACCGCTCGCGAGGACGAGCGCGATCGTGACCATCCTCCGGCACGCGAGATTGGCGAACCAGCCGCGGCGCACGTCGCTATCATGCGCCCATGTCGCGCCCGACTCGATCCCTCCTCGCGTCGTTGCTGGTCCCGCTCGTCGTGAGCTCCACCGGGTGTTGCCCGCTCGGCGGCGGCGGCAGCACCTCCACCACGAGCACCACGTCCACGACGCCGACGGCACCTCCCGCCGCGCCGCCGCGATTCACGCCGCAGATGAGCACCACGGCGAACCTGCCCGGGCCGGCGCAGTTCCTCCGCTTCGGCGACTCCACGGTCGCGCACGTCAAAGGCCACTTCACGCTGCCCACGCACTACGTCACGGAGAGTCGCGACACGAGCTTCGGCGGCACGCGCGACGTGATGGGCATGGTGGGCCTCAACAAGGGCGTCAAGATGGTGCGCGTCGGCGTGCGCCGGACGCAGATGAACGGCGTCTACCAGGGACCGC
>JADZFZ010001110.1 GCA_020854145.1 Deltaproteobacteria bacterium
CCGCGATGATGACCCAGTCGAGAATCGTCAGCGACATGCGCTCAGATAACACGACCCGGCCCGCGCGGTAAATTTCGCCTTCCGACGACCAGGGTGCTTCGGTTGTGGGGCGTGGGAGGCTCGGAAGGCGAATTCCGAGTGAGCCTGAGCCCGCGCCCGCGGGCGGACGGCGAGTCGCAACACGCCCGAGCGCTAGCGAAGGGCGTGAATTCGCGACCGCTCGCCGATTCCGGTCCGGCGGAGGTGGTAGGGCGTCAGAGAATCGGGTCGCAGATGCCGAGCGTCGGGAATCCGGTGAAGCCGCCGACACAGGTCTGGCCGCCGGGACATGCGGGCGCGCCGCCGCCAAGCCGGCAGATTCTCCCGCACTGGCCGGTGCCCACGCAGATGAGGCCCGCGAGGCAGCTGTTGCTGAATCCGCACGCGTCGCCCTCGGTCGCGGTCCCGGGCTCGGCACAGTCGGTCGAGCCGTCCTCGGCCGACGGGTAACACTGTTGCGCCGAGCCGCATCCGCTGCTGGTGAAGACGTCGCACGGCTCGTAGCCGTCGCAGAGCTGCACGCCCGTCGGGCTGCCCATCGCGTCGACCAGCGTCACCCGGCAGAACTGCCCCGCGGGGCAGATCGCGTCGTTTCCTTCGCAACAGAGCGGCCTGCAGACGTTGGTCCCCGGCGTCGCTCCGTTCACGCAGGTCAATCCCTCGCGACAATCGTCCTGCGACTCGCAAAGCTCGCCGTCGGCGCGCGGGCCGGCCGGACGGCAGTACGTGACTGTCATCCCGGTACCGTCGGTCGCGTGGTCGCACGCGTTGGGCAGCGGGCAGTTCTGCAGCTCCAGGTCACACGGTGCACGCGGGCACATCGGAGGCGGCCCCGCGTCGGAGGCGCCCATGTCGCGGCCACCGGCGTCGGCGCCCGTGTCGGCGGACCCCATGTCGCGCGGACCTGCATCCACGGGCCCCGAATCGACGGGCCCCACGTCGCTCGGCGGCGGGCCCACGTCGGCAGGCGGCGGGCCGGTGTCGAGCGGTCCCGCATCGGGTGGTGGCGGAGGCGGCGGACCCGCGTCGGGCGGCGGAGGCGGCGGACCCATCTCGACGGGAGGAGGAGGCGGCCCGGTATCCGGCGGCGGCGGCGGTGGCAACGGGATCCCCGTGTCCGGCGGCGGCAGCGTTGCGTCGGCGGCGCCGTCCAGCGCGGGACCGAGATCCCTGGGTGTCGACGAGTCTCCACCTCCCGCGGCGCAAGACGCTCCGAGGGTCAGAGTCAGCGCGAGCGCAAGACTGGCGACAATCCGTTTCCGCGATGCCATCACGTCACTCCGTGGTCCCACGCGCAGCGTAGCAGCCCACGGGCACCGAGCGGCTTCCTCAGCGCAGGGTCAGGGCGCTCCGCGTGACGTACTCGTCGTAGCCGAGCAGCGGCAGCTCCTGCCCACGGGTCTTGACGAGCGCGGCCACGACCGCGCGCGCGAGCTGCAGATCCGTCAGGAGCGGCACACCCAGGTCCACCGCGCGACGCCGGATGTGGAAGCCGTCCGGTCGCCCGAGCTCGTCGTACTCGACGGGCACGTTGATGATCAGGTCGACGAGACCCTGCTCGATGATCTCCATGGCAGTCGGCGAATCTTCGGGACGCTTGCCGACCGACGTGCACGCGATGCCGAGCGAGCCGAGCGCCGCCGCGGTCCCGGGAGTCGCGAACAGAGGCAGCGCGAGATCCTCGGCGATGATCCGGGCTTCTTCGTGGAACCAGTATTTGTCGGTCAGCGGCCCGAGCGAGAGCAGGACACCGCGGCTCGGACGGCGGAATCCCGTGGCCGACAGTGCGTGCAGGAGCGCCTCGTGCACGTCGTCGCCGAAGCAGCCGACCTCCCCGGTCGAGGCCATCTCCACGCCGAGCATCGGGTCGGCGCCGACCAGGCGCGAGAACGAGAACATAGGCGCCTTCACGCCGACGTAATCGAGGTCGAGCCCGCGATTCTCCACCGGACGGCGTGCGCCCAACATCCGACGCGCGGCTTCCGCGACGAAGTTCGTCGCGGTCACCTTCGACACGAACGGGAAGCTCCGCGACGCGCGCAGGTTGCACTCGATGACCTTGACGAAGTTGCTCTTCGCGAGGAACTGCACGTTGAAGGGTCCGGTGATGTGGAGCTCCTTCGCGAGCGCCTGCGCAATCTTCTTGATCCTCCGGATCGTCTCGATCCACAGAGTCTGCGGCGGAAGCATCAACGTCGCGTCCCCGCTGTGGACGCCGGCGTTCTCGACGTGCTCGCTGATTGCCCAGAGCACGAGCTGACCTTCGTCCGCGACCGCGTCGATCTCCACCTCGCGGGCGTGCAGCTCGAACTTCGAGACCACCACCGGGTGCTCCGGCGAGACCGCTTTGGCGCGCTCGAGGATGCGCGACAGCTCGTGCGGCTCGCGGGCGACGCTCATCGCCGCGCCGGACAGCACGTAGCTCGGACGCACGAGCACCGGGAAGCCGCCCAGCTCCTCGACGATGCGCAACGAATCGGCCACGTCCGTGACGTGCGCCCAGCGCGGTTGATCGATCTCCAGCCGATCGAGCAGCGCGCTGAACTTCCGGCGATCCTCGGCCGTGTCGATGCTCTCCGCGCTCGTGCCCAGGATGCGCACTCCCGCTTGGTGCAGCTTCAGGGCGAGATTGTTGGGCACCTGACCGCCCATCGACACGATCACGCCTTCGGGCTGCTCCCGATCCCACACGTCGAGCACCGACTCGAAGCTGACCTCGTCGAAGACGAGCTTGTCGCACTCGTCGTAATCGGTGCTGACCGTCTCGGGATTGTAATTGACCATGATGGTCTCGTACCCGAGCTCGGCGGCGGCGCGGACGGCATTGACGCAGCACCAGTCGAACTCGACGCTCGAGCCGATGCGATAGCTCCCCGAGCCGAGCACGACGATCTTCTTGCGCCACGACGGGGCGACGTCGTCCCGCGACGCACGGTAGGACGAGTAGAGGTAATTGGTCTCGGCGGGGAACTCTGCCGCCAGCGTGTCGATCTGCGCGACGTGCGGGAGGATCCCCAGACGGTGGCGCTCTTTGCGCACGCCGCCCGGAGGTGCGCCCGTCAGCCGATTGATCTGCTTGTCGCTGAAGCCGAGCTCCTTCGCCTGACGCAGCGCTTCGGCATCGACGGGGAATCGCCCCTTCTTGAGGCGCTTGTGCATCCCGACGATCGGCTCGATCGCATGCAGGAACCATCGATCGATGCGCGTCAGCGCGTGAACGTCGTCCACCGACATCCCGTCGCGCAGCGCCTGGGCGACGGCGAAGATGCGCAAGGGCGTCGCGTGGGTCAGCTCGCTTCGGACGTCCTCGAAATCGAATGCGTCGGGATCGAGCCCGCGGACGCCGATGTCCAGCATGCGGAGCGCCTTCTGGATCACCTCCGGGAAGGTTCGCCCGATGGCCATGACCTCGCCCACGGACTTCATCTCGCTGCCGATGCGGAGCGACGCGCCCTTGAACTTCGCCAGGTCCCAGCGCGGCATCTTGCAGACGAGGTAATCGAGCGCGGGCTCGAAGAACGCGGTCGTGCGCCGCGTGATCGCATTGGCGATCTCCGGGAGCGTGTAGCCGACGGCGATCTTCGCGGCGACGTAGGCGAGCGGGTACCCGGTGGCCTTGCTCGCGAGCGCCGAGCTGCGCGACAGGCGCGCGTTGATCTCGATGACGCGATAGTCCGTGCTGTGCGGGTCGAGCGCGTACTGTATGTTGCACTCGCCGACGATCCCCAGGTGCCGCACGGTCTTGATCGCGACCGACCGGAGCAGCTGGTACTCGTCGTCGTTCAGCGTCTGCGACGGAGCGACCACGATGGACTCACCCGTGTGAATCCCCATCGGATCGAGGTTCTCCATGTTGCAGACGGTGATGCAGTTGTCGCGGCCGTCGCGCACGACCTCGTACTCGATCTCCTTCCAGCCGCGCAGATTCTCCTCGACGAGCACCTGCGGCACGCCGCCGGCGAACGCGCGCCCGAGCGCCTCGTCGAGGTCGGCGCGGGTCTCGACGATCCCCGAGCCCTTGCCACCGAGCGCGTAACCGCCGCGCAACATCACGGGAAGCCCGATCTCGAGGGCCGCGGCGCGCGCCTCTTCGACGCTGCGACAGGCCCGGCTCCGCGCGGTCTTGACGCCGATCTCGGCCAGACGCTCCACGAAGAGCTGTCGATCCTCGGTGTTGCGGATGGCCTCGACGGGAGTGCCGAGCACCCGGACGCCGTACTTGGCGAGCACCCCTGCGTCGTGAAGCGCGAGCCCGCAGTTGAGCGCCGTCTGCCCGCCGAACGACAGGAGGATCGCGTCGACCTCCTCCTTGACGACGATTCTCTCGACGAGCTCCGGGGTCACCGCCACGAGATGGACGCGATCGGCCAATCCGTCGCTCGTCTGGATCGTGGCGATGTTCGGATTGACCAGGACGGTCTTGATGCCCTCTTCCTTGAGCGCCTTGATCGCCTGCGAGCCCGAGTAATCGAACTCTCCCGCTTGCCCGATCTGGAGTGCCCCGGAACCGAGCACGAGGACGCGCTTCGGCTTTCGCGGCAGATACGCTCCGTACATGGACTGTCTCCTATCGGGTCGGTCAGGAGCGCGACATCGCGCCGACGAGCCGCATGAAATCGTCGAATAGATACGCCGTGTCGCGCGGGCCCGGGCTGGCCTCGGGGTGGAATTGCACGCTGAAGACGGGTTTGAGGCGCGAGCGGATTCCCTCGTTCGTCCCGTCGTTGATGTTGACGAACCAGGGCTCCCAATCGGCCGGCAGCGAATCGTCGCGCACCGCGTAGCCGTGGTTCTGGCTGGTCACGTAGCAGCGCCGGGAGAGGAGGTCCTGCACCGGCTGATTCACGCCTCGATGCCCGTAGGGCAGCTTGTACGTGTCGCCGCCCGCTGCGAGGGCGAGAATCTGATTGCCCAGGCACACCCCGAAGATGGGGCGTCGATAGCTCGCGAGCAGCACGCGCACCTGCTCGATGAGCGCCCGCAGGTCCTTCGGATCGCCCGGGCCGTTGCCGAGAACGATCCCGTCGGCTCCCAGCGCGAGCTCGGCCAGGCGCGCGTGATAGGGCGCCCGCACCACCGTGGCGCCGCGCTCGAGCAGCGAGCGCGCGATGTTGTCCTTCGCGCCCGTGTCGACGAGGAGCACCTTGAGGTCGCCGCCCGCGTACGTCACCGGCTCGCTCGGGGCGACGCTGCGGAACACCTCGTCCTTCATCTCGACGGTTCGCGCACGACCTTTGGCTTCCTCGAGCGGCATCGAAGCGGGGAAGAGCCAACCCTGCATCGTGCCGGCCTCGCGGAGGCGGCGCGTCAACGTGCGCGTGTCGATCCCCGTGATCGCGGGCACCCCTTCTTCCGTCAACCACGCGCCCAGCGATCGGGTCGCCAAGTGGTGGCTGTGACGCTCGACGTATTGCTGCACGACGAGGCCGAGCACCTGGATGCGGTCGGACTCGTAGGGCCGGGCGATCGTTCCGCGCTCGCGTGGAGCGGGCACGCCGTAGCTGCCCACGAGCGGATAGGTCGTGACGAGTATCTGGCCCTTGTAGGACGGGTCGGTGAGCGTCTCGACGTAGCCGGTCATGCCGGTGTTGAAGACGACCTCGCCCGCAACGGCGGAAACGTCACCGAAGGCGTGCCCGAGCATCTCGGTCCCGTCCTCGAGCACGAGCTTCATGGCGGTGTCGGTCATCGGTCGGCGGCGGAGGGTACGCGAGCGCGCCGACGGAGCAAGGGGGCGCGACGGCTCACGGCTTCCGGTTGCCTCGGTGGTGGTGCGCGGTCCAACACTCATCGCCCATGTCCGATCCCGTCTCGGGCCTCCGCCCCTTCGTCCTGGTCACCCGCGGCTCCATCGTCGAGTCGGTCCACTTCGGCGCGGCCGCCGTGGTCGACGTGCACGGCAAGGTGCTCGCGCATGCCGGCGACGTCGGGCGCATCGTCGCGACGCGAAGCTGCGTCAAGACGTTCCAAGCGCTCGAGCTCATGGAGCGGGTCGGCCCCGGGATCTACGAGGATTCGTCCCCTGCGATCGCGCTGCTCTGTGCGAGCCATTCGGGCGAGCCGAAGCACGCGCAGACCGCCGCCTGGATGCTCTCGAAGATCGGGCTCGGAGAGGGCGACCTCCGCTGCGGGGTGCACGCCCTCACGAGCCCGGTCGCCATCGACGCCCTCGCGGGCGCGTCGCCCACGCAGCTTCACAACAACTGCTCGGGCAAGCACGCCGGGATGCTGGCGCTCGCCCAGCACCTCGGCGCGAGCCTCGACGACTACACCGAGGTCGACCATCCCGTTCAGATCGCGGCGTGGAAGAACGTCGCCGCGATGGCGGGGATGGACCCGGAGCGCGTGCTGCGCGCGCGCGACGGGTGCTCGGCCGTGACGTTCGGTCTGCCCATGCGTGCGCTGGCGCAGGCGGCCGCGCGGCTCGCGGACCCCGAAGGCGGTGCGCTGTCGGACGTGCGTGCCGCGGCGTGCGAGCGCCTGATGCGCGCCATCCGAGAGGCCCCCGAGCACGCCGGCGGCTCCCGCCATCTCGACACGTCGTTGATGCGCGCGACGGGAGGGCGCCTCTACTCGAAGGTGGGCGCCGAGGCGTTGCACCTCGTCGCGGTGCCGAGAGCGCGCTCGCCGTGGAGCACCGGAGTGGGCATCGTCGTGAAGCTGGTCGACGGTCTCGCCGAACGCGCACGCGCCGCCGTGATGATCGACGTGCTGTGCAAGCTGGGGCTCCTGAGCGCCGCGGAGCGGGACGGCCTCGGAGAAGCCGGCCTGGACGATCGGGTGATCCGCAACCACCGCGGGCTCGAGGTCGGCGCGATCCGCGTCGTGGCCGAGCTCGACGGCGCACCCGGCGAGTGTTGAAGGTCGTCGTCTCCGGGCGGGCCGACGAACCGCTCGGGTAGGATCCTACCGCCGGACCCGGCGGGCGCGGAGGGCTCGCAAGCGCGCGATGCGCACGCGACGCGCCCGAGCGATCCGCGCACGGCGAATGCGCGATGCGCGCGAGGACCGCACCGACGATCGCTGGTCCTGCTCCTGCTGCGCCTGCTCGCCGGAGCCGGGAGCGGAGCCGGGAGCGCCGGCCGGAGGCACGTCGCCCGTGAAGTCGAAGTCGGCGGGATCCTCGGCGTTGGGCTCGTCGGTCGGCGCCGGCGCGGGCGCGACTGCCGCCTCGGGTGCGCTCGGCGGGATCTCGGCCGGGGCGCTCGAGGCGGGCACCAGGGGAACGATCGGCAGCGCGGGCGCACCCGCCTCCGCGATCGAGGGACCGTGGTCGGGGCCCGCCATCGCGGCGGCGGTCATTCCCACCAGGAGGATCGCGGCGACTCCCGCGATGACGGGCACGGGCGCGCGCTGCACGACGCGATGGACGCGCGAGAGCGCCCCGGAGAGCTCCGGGCGCGCGGCGACGCGGCGGACGTGACGGGTCAGCGGGGCGAGCATGCGGCCGAACGTCGGCCGCACGGAGACGACGCTCGGATCGAGCCACTCGGTCTCGAGGATCGACGCGCTCTCCGGGGCGTCGGCCCCCTCGGACACGCGCCGCCCGACACAGGTCTGCTCGTCGTCGCCGACGGTCAGCTCGTCGCCATCGGCCGCGACGACGACGCGGTCGCGCAGGTTGGCCGTGGGAACGATGGAGCCGATCTCGTGCTTGACCGTGTCGCGCGCCACGTCGGCGGGCACGGGAGGCGGCGCCGGCGCACGACGACCGCCCCGCACCTTCGGCCCGGGCAACACGGGGTCGTCGTCCTCGAGGCCGCCCGGCAGGACCTTGGCGCCGACGAGGGAGAGGCCCTCGTACTTCAGGCCGTTCTCGAGGCGGATCATCGTCTTCTTGCCCGCCTTCTCGGCCTGGCGGAGGTCGAGCGCAGCCGTCGGCTCCGGCGCGGTCATGGGGCGCTCTCCGTCGACGAACCAGCTCTCGTACTCTTCGCTCTTCATGGCGTCCTCGCTGGCACCTGCACCGAGCAACAACGGGGCCACACGAGTAGCCACCGTGTCCGGGCGGCCGAGCCACGGGTTCGTGCGCGATCCGCCCATCGACGTGGCGCCTCGCCGGCCACGGTCGGGACGCGGCGCGCTCCGGGCTCCGCAGCGACCCGCGCCGCGCGCTCCCGAGAGCGTCCCTCGCGCCGGCTACAGCGTGAGCCGGACGCGGGCGTCACCGTCGGGGGCGACGACCACGGTGGTCCTGCGCTCGGGCCGCCCTCGAGCACGAAGCAGGAGCGAGTGCCTTCCCGCCGGGAGGCGCGTTCGGAGCGGCGTCCAACCGAGCCGCCTGCGACCGACGAACACCTCGCTCGACGGGTTGGTGGCGATCGTCAACGTCCCCATCGCGCGTTCGGCCGCGGGTGCCGCGGTCGTCGCACGCTCCGGGCGCTCGACCCGCGCAGGCCGCGGAGAGCGCGCCGACGGCTCCTCGTCGGGCTCGGGCGCGGCGGCGAGCGCCACTTGAACGGTGCGGCGCTCGCCCGGACCCAGCGAGACCACGATTCGGCTCGGCACGTGGCCCGTCAGAGAGACGACCACATCGTGCCTGCCTGGTGCGATGCCCTCGAGCGCAGCCGGCGTCGCGCCCCGTGACTCGCCGTCGACCGAGACGGTCGCGCCGCTCGGCGTGCTCTCGATGGACAAGCTCGCGACGTCCGGCTCGCGTGGACCGACGGGCGTCGGCGGTCGCGGCGCGGCCAACGGTGCGTCGATCGCGGCGCGCGACCCGGACACCGCCGCGTCGGGCGCATCGCGCGTGGCGCGAGGCTCGGCGAGCTTCGCCGGCCGGTCCGCAGGAGCGCTCGCCGGCCCGGTGCTCGACGAAGACGCCCACGTCACGACGAGCGCGACCATCGCCACGAGCGCGCTCAGACCGAGCACGCTCGCGAGCGCCACGAGCGCGAGCCGACCCGACGACGACTGCCCGCGATGCTCGACGACGGTGGCGGTCAGCGTGGGGCCTTCGTGCGCACCTGAGGGGACGCGCTCGTCGGCGATCCCGGCGAGCGATACGAGCTCGGTGGGCGGCTCGTCGGTCAGCGTCGCCGTCGACTGCTCGGCACGTGGGCTCACCTGCGGCAGCGCCGTCTCGTGGCGCGCCGCGGACCGGGACTGCTGGCGAGCACCCTCGTACGCGCGACCGTCGATGGCCGTCGAGGTGACCTGCGCACGCGGCTCACCGGACGGCGGCGCAGCGGTCGCGGTGCGCGCGCCCGCATCGCGCCGAACGATCGATCGCGTGCCGCCCGCGACTCGACTCTCGGTCCGCGCGCCGACCGGCTCGACACGCATCCCCAGATCGAGCGCGTCGCCTTCGCTCGGCTCGACCCCGAAGAGCTCGCGCACATACGCGCCGATCTCCACCGTGCCGCTCGTCTCGGGCAGCTCGCGCAGGAGCTCTTCGAGGTCGTTGCGCATCGAGAGCGCATCGGGGTAGCGGAGCGCTCGATCGGGGTCGGCGGCGCGACGGACGATGGCAACGAGACCTTCGGGAGCCCCGGGGATGGACACGGCGATCGGCAACATCGCGCGCGGATCGTCGGGGCTCCTGCGCGCACGTTCCACCGCGGCAGGCGACAGCAGCGGACGACCGACGAAGCATTCGTAGAGCAACAGGCCCGCGTTGAAGAGGTCGCTGCGTCGGTCGAGGGTTTCGCCTCGCGCCTGCTCGGGGGACAGGTATGCGATCTTCCCTTTCACGATCCCCGCTTGCGTCTCTTCGCGGGTGGCCTCCTGGCGGACCTTCGCGATCCCGAAGTCCGCCACCTTCACGGCGCCGTCGAACGAGACGAGCACGTTGCTCGGCGTGACGTCGCGATGCACGAGGCCGAGCGACCGCGCGCCCTCACGGAGCCCGTGCGCGTGCGCGAGCCCTTCGCAGACGAACGAGACCATCTTGACGGCGTGGGCGAGCCTGACCGCGGGGCGCGCGCCGCCGAGCTCGACCGCGCGATCGATCACCGCACGCAGATCCACGCCGCGTACGTGCTCCATCGCGAGGTAGTAGCTGCCGTCCACCTCGCCGAAGTCGTAGACGTGCACGACGTTCGGGTGCGCGAGGAGCGCGGCGATCCTGGCCTCCGAGAGGAACATCGAGACGAACGCGCGGTCGCGGACCAGGTGCGGCAGGATCCGCTTGACGACGAGCGTGCGCGAGAACCCCTCGGGCCCGTCCTTGCGGGCGAGGAAGATCTCCGCCATGCCGCCGCGCGCCAGGCGCCGGAGCAGGCGGTAGGGTCCGAACGGGACACCCTCGCTCACGAGCGTGATCCTAGTACGGTCGCGAGGGGCGTCGCGCCTTCCGAGTGTCGGAGCCGGCGCGCAACTACGCCCTCCTCGACCCGGGCTGGTATACCGGACCGGGGATCACGACCCGTCCGTGACGCGTTCACCCGCAGACGTCTTGCCTCGACTTGCGCTCGATCGATGGCGTGGGAGCACGCTGGTGATCCTCGCCGGCGTCGCCGTCGCGACGGCCGGATGCGCCGACGAGACCGCGGTCGTCGCGACCATCGAGGGCCTTCCGATCCTGCGCGACGGCGTGTCGCTGTGTCTGACCGCCAGACGCGGCCACGGCGTCGAGTTCGTCGGCGGCTACGGCACGGGGCGCGCCGGGAGCCTCCCGGACGGCGACGTCTCGCTGACGTTCGTGCCCGAGGATCCCTCGACCGGTGGAGAGCTCGTGCTCGTGGCCGAGGCCCGCGTCGCTGGCCGCGTCCTGGGACCGAGCAGCACGCGAATCGGTTTTCGCGAGGGCCATGTCGAGCGCACGTCCATCGCGCTCGACGCCTGCACCGCCACGGCGGCGGGCGCGCTGGGCACGTTGGCCACACGCGAGGCCGACGAGCTGCCGGCGAACGTCCTCGTGCTCGATGCAGACGCCGATGGCCGCGACGACATCGTCGGGATGGACGACGCCGGCGCCTTCGTGCGCATCGATGCGCTGTCGGGCGCGCCCATCGGCGGGCCCGTGCGCGAGATGCCCACGTCCGCGGCGGGCGCGGTCGCGCTGGACCTCGACGGCGACTGCGCTCCCGAGATCGCGATTGCGGGAACCGAGCTCGAGGTCGCACCGCTCGTCGCGCACGATCCGAGCGCCGTCGTGCGGCGCATCGCCATCGCGGCTACGACCCTGGCCGCCGGCGACGTCAACGGCGATGGGCGCGACGACGTCGTCGCGACTTCGGGCGACGCTACGTTCGTCGTGAGCGCGGACGGCGGCGATGGCCTGTCACGCACGGCGAGCCTTCCCACCGGACCTGCCCTTCATCTCGTTGCGGGCGACCTCGACGGCGACGCGCGAGCCGAAGTGCTCGTCGTGGGCGCGGACGGGACGCGGCTCTGGCGCGGCGGCACCATGCCCACCGAGCGGTCGGAGGCGCTCCCCGTCGCGCTGGCGAGCATCGATTCGCGGCTCGAGCTCGGTGACATCGACGACGACGGTGCGCTCGACGCCGTGGGCATCCACAGCGACGGCTCGATCGTGCTCGCGCGCAATCGCGGCGATGGGTTGCTCGAGGACTGGACGACGGCCGCACTGCGCGACGTACCGCTCGACGCCATCGTTCGCGACGTCGCCATCGCAGACGTCACGGGCGACTGCGTGGTGGACCTGGTCCTCGCGGTCGACGCGGGCGTGCCGCGAGTGTTGCGCGGCCGACCCGGAGGAGGGTTCGAGCCCGGGCCCGCGCTCGAGGCGGTCCAATGCCGCGAGGTCGTCGCGCTCGACGTGGACGGCGACGGGCACGCCGAGATCGGAGCCATCACGGCGAGCGGTCGGCTGGCGATCCTCGGTGCGCGACGATGAGCGGCTTCTCCTGGCCAGCGTCGGGGGTCGCCACGGCGCTCCTCGCGTTCGCGGCCGCGAGCCTCGCCGTGCCTACGGGCGTCCGGGCACAACCCGCCGGCGGCGACGAGGCACGCGTCGCGCTCTCGGAGGGCCGCCGGCGCTACGCGGACCTCGACTTCGACGCGGCGGTGGAAGCGCTGCGGCGCGCCCTCGCGGCGCCCGGGCTGAGCGAGGCCGAGCGGCTCGAAGCGCTCGAGTACCTCGGCTGCGCGTACGTCGTGCTCGAGCGCAACGACTCGGCTCGGAGCGCGTTCGGCGAGATGCTGCGCCTGGACCCGTATCGCGTGCTCCGGGAGCCGACCGGCTCTCCGCGCATCCGGAGCTTCGTGGATCGGCTGCGCGCGAGGCTCGTGCCGGACGCCGCGCTCGACGAACGCGTCGTCGTTCGGATCCAGGCTCCGCGCCGGATGCGCAGCGGAGAGCGCGCTCGAGTTCGCGTGGAGATTCGTGGCCCGCTCGACGTGGCCTCGGCGACGCTGACGACGCGGCACGGGGACGCCGAGGCGCGGACGATCCCGATGCGAGGCGACGCACGTCGGTTCGAGGCATCGGTCGCGGCCGCTCGTGCAGGCGAGGACGTCGAGCTCTGGGTCGTCGTGCGCGACGCCTCGGGGCGAGTGCTCGCGCGCGGCGGCGAGCCGTCGGTCCCCGTTCGCGTCGAGGTCCTGGCCGCACCGGCGCGTCCGCCGACTGTCGAGTCGCGATCGATCTTGTCGCGCTGGTGGTTCTGGGCGACGACCGCCGCCGTCGTCGCTTCGGGCGTGGTCGTGGGGCTGGCCGTGGCGGGAGGTGACGAGGCTCCCGACGGGACGTTGTCGCCGGGCCGCGTGGAGATTCGCTGAATCCTCGGGCAAAGATCGAGCGGATCGTGGTACACAGCCCCCCGGCTCGCGCATGGACGCAGAGACGTCGGAGCTCGCGCTCCTCGATCAGGATCTATTCGAAACGCTTTGGGAGGCGCTCAAGCCGCTCGACCCAGAGGACCGTTTTGCGTGGCTCCAGGAGCGATTCCCGGATTGGTCGAGCCAGCTCGACGCCTTCCATGCTCGGCCACGCGCGTCGCGCGAGATCGACGTGTCGCGCGACGAGGACCTCTACGCGATCGTCGCTGCGCTCTCGCTCGACACCGAGTCGGGCGTTCCGATGGGAAGCGCCCTGGTCAAAGAGGTCGACTACCTGACGGCGTGGCTCGAGCTGCACGGGATCGGGGATGGCGTCGTCTCGCTGTTCGACGACATCGCCGATGGGCTCTTGCCCGCCGTACGCAGCAGCGACTTCGTCCGTCCTCCATGCCGACCACCTTTCGTGCGCAATGTCGTTCCCGCCGATCGGATCGCCGATCTGCGCGACGCGCTCCGCAACGCCGGCGACGGAGATCGCGTCTCGCGCTCGAGCTCCATCGAGCTGCCCCCGCACGAGCGGCAGTCGCTCGTGTCGGGTCTGTCGGCCGACGGTTACGACGACGCGCGACTCGGCACGTTGTGGGACGAGACTCGTGCGCTCCTGCTCGTGGTGCTCGAGCGGGCGCTGACGCGCAGCATGTCCGTGGCCGAGATCGTCCACGGTCCCTGACCGACGCTCACAGCCGCAGACGCGCCAGCATCTTCTGGAGCCCGAAACGCGAGACGCCGAGGATCTGCGCGGCCTGCGTCCGGTTCCCGTGCGAGCGCTCGAGCGCACGCGCGATCACCTCGCGCTCGAGTGCCTCCGTCCGAGCACGAAGATCGAGCTGGTCGTCCGCGACGGCAGCTCTCGACGCGATGTCGGCCGACAGGTCCTCGGCGCGAACGACCTCGAGCCCGAGCGCGCACCAGCGCCGCACCTCGTTCTCGAGCTGACGCACGTTGCCGGGCCACCCGTAGCGCCCGAGCGCCTCCATCGCGCGTCGCTCGATGCGAGGACGCCGCCCCGCGGCATGGCGCTCGAGCATGTGCGCGACGAGCAGAGGGACGTCGTCGGGCCGGTCCCTGAGCGCGGGCACGACGACCGTCAGCACCGCGAGCCGATACAGCAGATCCTGCCGGAAGAGCCCTCGCTGCACGCGATCGGCGAGATCTCGGTGCGTCGCGGCGACGACACGCACATCGACGGTGCGCGTCCGCGTGGCGCCGACGGGCCGCACCTCCTTCTGCTCGAGCGCACGCAGGAGCTTCGCCTGCATCGGCACGGGCATCTCGCCGATCTCGTCGAGCAGCAGCGTCCCGCCGTGCGCAGCCTCGAACAGCCCGATGCGCGCGCGGTCCGCCCCGGTGAACGCACCGCGCACGTGACCGAACAAGGTCGCCTCGAACAGCGCCTCCGGGATGGCGGCGCAGTTCTCCGCGACGAACGGGCCCGTCGCGCGCGGCCCGAGCGCGTGGATCGCGCGCGCGACGACCTCCTTGCCGGTGCCGCTCTCGCCGAGCACGAGCACCGGCGGATCGCTCCGTGCGACGAGCGCGACGAGGTCGGCGAGCTTACGCGCGGCGGGGCTCGCGCCACGCAGCTCTCCCGCGAGCACGTCGGCACCCGGCGCCTTGCGCAACGCCACGAGCTCCGCCGCCTGCGCGTCCACGGTCCGCGCGAGCCTGCGCCGCAACGACTCCACGCGTCGCGCCTCGCGTCGCGTGCTCGCGAGGACCCGCGATGCCGACAACGCGCCGGCGCCGATCGACGCCAGCGCGCGCAGAAGGGCCTCCTCGGTCGGCCCGAACGCACCGGCGCGCAGGCGGTCGTCCGCGTAGAGGACGCCGAGCACCCGGCCCGTCGCCGGATCGTGCTCGCCGCTCGTCACGGCGGCCACCAAGGGCGCGGCGAGCACCGAGCGCAAGTGCATCGCGTGCACGCTCGTCGCGCCCTCGAGGCGCGCATCGGCGCGGGCATCGACGCTGCTCATCGACGTGCCCTCCGCGAGAACGCGCAGCGCCACGCTCCTCGACGGCGCTTCGTCGGCCCCGAGCGGAGCGAGCCCGCGTGCGGCCAACACGCGCGGGCGACCGTCGGCGTCGCGGACCATCACGAACGCTCGTTCCGCGCCGAGCAGATCGAGCGTGTGCTCGACGAGACGCTCCGCGATCCGGATGCGCCGGGTCTCCGCAGCGAGCGCCGAGGCAGCCGACGCCAACACCCTCCACCTCGCGTCCGCGGCGACCTCGGCCGCGTCCGTCGCACGGGCGAACGGCGCGCGTGCCAGCAGGCCCTGGTACGCGGGCACGGCGCGCAGCTTCGCGCGCAGCGCCAGCGGCAACGCCGACGCGACGCGGTCCAGCAGCGCGCGAGCCGTCGCCCGGATCTCGGCTGCGCGCGCCGCGTCACCGGACGCGTCGAGCGCGGTCGCGGCCGCGACGCCTGCACGCAGGCGCGTCTCGAAAGCGACGCCGCGTTCTGCGCGATCCCATGCTGCCAGCGCGTGCTCGCGCGCGCGATCGAACCGCGGCGGCGACGACTCCAGCGCCACGCGCGCCGCCGCGAGATGGACGTCCACGGAGACGGCGTCGTCCCCGAGCTCGGCCATCGCTCTTCGCGCCGCATCGAGCGCCGCCTCCGCCGACGCCAGGTCGCCGCGTCCGGCCTCCGCTTCCGTGATCCGCGCCCAGAGCGCCGCTCGCACACGCGGCCCCGCGTGCGCGTCGGAGACGGCGCCACGCCATGTCGCCAACGCCTTGCCGAGATCTCCCTTGCGAACGGTGAGCTCCCCCTCGAGCAACGCCAGGTGCACGCTCACGTTCGCGTCTCCGGCATCCGCCGCGGCGCGGGCTCCCCCCGAAAGCGCATCCCACGCGTCCGCGTCGTGACCGACGACCGCGAGGACGTTGGCCAGGTTGTAGAGCGCGCGAGCGAGCTCTCCCCGACGTCCCAGCCGCGCGAGCGTCCGCACAGCTGCCCGCAGATCCTCGATCGCCAGCGCGAGCTCTCCCGACTCCGCACGGACCGATGCGAGCGTCGCGAGGTAGACCGCGGCCGCGTGCGGCTCTCCCGCACCATTCGCGAGCTCCACCGCCCGCGACAGCGACCGCGATGCCGCCACGCCATCGCCGAGCGCGACCGCTGCGGACGCGCTCACCGCCAAGAGCCGCGCCTCGTCCTCGGGCGCGAGCTCGACCGGGGGCGTGGCGAGGCGATCCATCGCGCTCCGCGCATCCCCCCGAGCGATCTCGACCAACGCGCGCACCTCCCGCACCCGCACGGGCTCCGTCGGCCCTCGCTCGAGCCCGAGCATCTCGACGGCCTCGCCCGTTCGTCCCTCGTCCAGCAACACACGCGCGACGATCGCGCGAGCCGTCGCCCGCTCGGCCGCGCTCGGCTCCGGGCAGTCGAGCACCCTTCGCGCTTCGACCCTCGCGTCGTGGCGACGGCCCATCCGCCGCAGCACGTCGGCGCGGAGCACTCCCGCCTCCGTGCCCGACACTCCTCCGAGCGCCTCGATCGCCTCGTCGTAGCGCGCCGCGGATCGCAACGCGTCTCCGAGCGCAGTCGCCGCAGACGCTCGCTCGCTCTCGCCGGCGTCCGTGCGAACGAACGTCTCGAGCAATCGCACGGCGCGGTCGACGTCACCGCGCGCACGGAGCTCGTCGGCCGCGAGACGTACGTGTCTCCACGTGTCGGGCCTCCGCGTGGCCATCGCCGCGTGGGCCGCGACGTACGAATCATTCGCAGAAACAGCAAATACCTCCGCCGCGAACACGGAGACCTCCGGATCGCCCCGGGACGCTTCGACGACGTCCTGCCGCAGCACGAGCCGCCCATCGGTGGCCAAGGTCGCGGCGCCGATGCGTCGCAGGGCCTCCGACCCGTCGGGCAGCGCCGAGGGGTCGTCGAGCGTCAGATCGCGGAGCGTCGCGTACGGCAGTGCCCCTCCCGCCGCGGCGAGAAGCATGGCGATCCTCCGACTCGCTCCCGACGGCGCCGTGGCCTCGTCCGTACGCTGTCGCGTGAACGACGATGCGCGGTCGAGGGGACGACCTTGACGCGCAGCGGAAGCCAGCGCGCGCACGAGCAGGCCGGCGAGCCCTGCCGAGGCCTCGAGCGCCGCGTCCAAGACGGCTCTCGACGGCGGACGCCCGATCGCGGAAGCCAGCAAACGCGCAACTCCGTCGGGATCGAGCGCACCGAGCTCCACGCGACCGGCGCGCACCTCCTCCAACGCGTGCGGATCGGCTCGCAGGGTCACGAGCACGGTGCGGCGCTCGGACAGGTAGCGCGCGCGCGCCTCCGAGCGGTGCCGCGCCATCGTGACGACCTCCTCGGGCTCGTCTGCGAGCAACACGATTCCCGGCTCGTCGAGCCAGGCGCCGGCGCCCTGCGTGAACGGCGGGCAATACGAGCCTCTCGTGGCGCGGCTCGCTTGGACCTCGCGAATGACGTCCATCACGAGTCGCTTGCGACCCGCGCCTCGCGGACCGACGACCTCGATCGAGGGGGGACCTCGACCCTCCAACGCATCCTCGATCGATCGTGCGAGCGAGTCGCGCACGGCCCTCGACCCGATCCACGGCAGCCGCTCGAGCCGCGCCGCTTCGGCCTCGCGCGACGGATGGCGCAACGCCGACGCCACCGACTCGCCTCGGAGCGGCGCGAGCGTCTCGGCCACCCACTCCGCGCTCGGCGGACGTTCTGCGGGATCACGGCGCAGGCACTCGCACACGACGCGCGCGAGCGCGGCAGGCACCCACGCGGGCAGGTCGGTCGGCCCGAGCGCACGAAGCCCGAGCGACGCATGAGCCAGACGCGCCACCGACGCCCCGCGCGACAGACCGTGCGGCAGCCCTCCCGTCAGAAGCTCGTGCGCCGCAGCGCCCAGAGAGAACAGATCGCTCGCGGGCGAGCTCGTGCCGGCGAACGCTTCGGGCGCCATGTACGCCGGCGTCCCCGACGCCGTGCCCTGCCCCGGTGCCCGCGCCAGCCCGAGATCGACGAGCACGGCGGTCGTGCGCCCGCGCTCCCGCTCCACGATCACGTTGGCAGGCTTCACGTCACCGTGCACGAGCCCCGCCGCGTGAACCGCCGCCAGACCCTCGGCGACTTGGCCGACGATCTGCGCCGCGAGCTCCACCACGCTCTGCGGCCGTCCTCGCACGCGTTGCACGACCCGATCCGCCGCGTCCCCGCGCGCGAACGACTCGACCAGGATCGGCGTCCCCGCGACCAGGCCCCACGGCGCCGGGACACTCCGTTCGACGCGCACGAGCTCGCGCGCAGCCGCCACGTTCGGGTGCGACAACCGCCCGAGCGCACGCAGCTCCCAGGCGAGCCGGGCCGCCCCGTCGGGCGGCACC
>JADZFZ010001111.1 GCA_020854145.1 Deltaproteobacteria bacterium
CATCGCGGCGACCGGCGCGCGTGGCATACTCGCGGACCTCTCGGAGTAGCTCAGCTGGCAGAGCCGCGGGCTGCTTACCCGCGTGGCGCAGGTTCGACCCCTGCCTCCGAGCCCGCGTGACGCGCCGCGACCAAGACGATCCCGACGAGGGGCCCGCGATCGATCCGCGCTACGCGGCCGGCCAGCTCGTGGCATCGCTCCGTGCCTCGGCTGCGCACGTCGACCCGGCGCTGCGCCAGAAGGCCCAGGCCCGCGCACAGGGCTGGCTCTCCGTGCTGAAGAGCTTCGCGAGCGGCGCGCTCCGGATCGGCGATCGACGTCCTTTCGCCGACACGCCCGTCTGGGTCACGCCCGATGTGCTGCGTGGTGGCTTCGCGAGCGGCGGTCACGCGGCCGGCGGCCCGCTGCTGCCTCACGAGGAGGCGCTCGCGCGCACGCTCGGCGTCGATGGAGCGGAGGTGCGCGCCGTGCTCAACGGTCATCACCTCACGCCGGCCGGCCTCGCGTGGCTCGCCACGTCGCTCGCCGAGCGCAGCTATCGCGTGCGCGTGCCCGAGGAAGCCGCTCTGCTCTCCGTGCGCTGGTTGATCGACCGCGCCGAGCACGAGAGCGCCGCAGCGCTCGTCGAGACCCTCTCGCCTTGGTTCGACCGTCTCCGGTTCTACCCGCAGCCCGGCGGGCCGATGCCCGTGCCCGAGCCGGGGTTGTCGACGCCCGTGCTCCGCAAGAGCGCGCACGAGCTCGCGACGAGCCTCGAGCGCAAGACGCCTCGACGCGACGTCGAGGCCATGCGCGAGGCCGCCGAGGTCTGGGCACCCATCACCGATGCGCTCGTCTCGCTGCTGCTCGAGACCGTCGACGCCGACACACCGCGCTTGGAGGGCGCGGGCGCGTCGCGTCGCGTGATCGGCGGCTCGCCGTTCGTACGCGTTCCGCCGCGCTTCGAGGAGCGGCGCCGGGCCCTGCTCGATCGCATCGCGCGAGCCCGTGCCGAGCACCGGCTCTGCGCGCGACCCCATCGACGCGGAGAGGTCCTCGAGACGTTGCGCGAGGGCCTCGAACGGGTCCCCTCTCCCGACGACGGGCTCGCACGCCGCGTGCGCACACGGCTCGCGGGCTTCGTCTCGGCCTACGGTGCGCCGGGCTCGCCGGAGCACGCGCGCCTGCGCGCGGCCCAGCGTCCAGGGCCGAGCCACGCCCTCGTCGCCCACGTGGTCGCGTCCCGTCTCGAGCTCGCCGCGCCGCGCGGCGAAGGGCTCGCGAACCCTTCGGTCGCGTCCGGTCCCATCCAAGCGTTCGAGGCGACTGCGATGGTCCCGGAGGGCACGACCGTTCCAGACTCGATCACGCGCCGGCTCGAGGTCGTTCGCGAGGCGCCGCTGCCCGAGCTCGTCGCACACGGGCTCGTCGGCTCCGGCGAGATCCTCGCGACGCTCCTGCCCCAGGTCACGGGCCCCGCGCTCGCGACGCGCTTCGACGATCCGCGGGCACGCACGCTCTACGCCGCGTCGTATCGCGCGTTCCGGCAGCGGCGCTCGTTGCTGCTCCTCTGGCTGCAGCATCAGGTGCGCTTCGCGGAGCTTCCGTGGATCGCGGCGCTCGAGGCTGCTGCCGATCGCGATCCCGCGAGCGCCGTGCGCGCCACGCTGCGCGAGGTGGCGGCTCTCGCGATCACGGCGTTCCCCGCGACGATCACACCGAACAAGCTCGTGTCCGAGCTCGCCGCGCTCGCGGCGCAGGCCGACCTCGCCGGCGAGCCCGACCGGCCCGCGCTCCCGCTCGTCGAGGAGGTCGCCTCCGACATCTTCATGGGGACCTTCTCGGTGAAGTTCCTCCGCGCGGCGCAGCTCGCGGCGCGGCTGCTCGGCCCGGGCTCGCTCTACGCGCGTTACTACGGCATCGACTTCGAGCGCGTCCTCGCGATGGGCGCGACCACGAAGGCGCGCTGGGGCGTCACGACGAGCCCCGACTTCGATGCGTACTGCGTGGAGCTCGCGCACCTCCCGAAGGGCGGCAACCCGCGCGCGCGCAACGGCGCCGTGATCGAGCAGGCCTCGATCCTCACGACGCACAACGTCGCCGCGCTCGTCGCGGTGCTCGAGCTCGAGCCGCTTCTGCGGGAGCGCTGGATCGATCTCGCCCGGCGCGCGCTCGTCGCGGTGCTCGATCGCCTCGAGCGTCGCGTGCTGCCCGAACGCGTTCCTACGATCCAGCGGATGCGCGCAGCCAAGACGCTCGCGTTCGCGTGGCGCCAGATGCTGCTCTTCCTTTCCTTCGCGCAGCCCGCGGACGTCGATGCTTTCGTGCGCGAGGCCGGCGAGCTCCTCGCCGCGCGCAGCGAGCGCGCACGCGCGCGTTTCGCTCCGGTCCTGCGGGGCCTCGAGCTCGTCGCTGCCGGCGAACGCCTCGCAGACGGCGAGGAGGGCGCGAGACGTCTCCATGGCTGGAGCGTCGAGCGCCCGTTTCTCCTGGGCCCTCGCTGAGCGGTCGGGACGATGTTGCGCGGCATCGATCAGTCCGTGCAGGCCCACGAGTGCTCGGGGCCCGGATCGACGAAACCCGAGTAGCTGCCCACGTCCCGGGCGCCGTGGCGGATGCTCCCTTCCACGCTGCCGTCCGCCGAGACCCGAATCGACACCGTCAGGGCATCGGGCGGCGCCACGTCGGGCAGCGTGATGGAGGCCTCCGCCGAGACGAGCGCCCCCGACTCGTTCGTGGCCGTGATCTGCCCGCGATGCGCCAGCTGCAGCACGACGTCGTCGCCGGTCCGCACGGTCAGCGCACGATCGACGGCGGTCGTCACGCGGTATCGCTCGCCGCCGATGGGCTCGATGCGGTACACGGCGTGCGCGTTGGGGTCGTAGCTCGCCTCGGCGCCGGCGGGGGTCGCCATCGCGTAGACGAACGCGTGCGCATCGTCGGGCTCGGTGTGTGGGTGCATCGTGACGTACGAGTCGCTCAGCACGACGCCAGGCCCGGCGCAGCCCAGACGCCCGCACCGATTTCGTCCCTCCCAGAAGGGCGACGACGGGGGCTCGCCCTCCATGCCCTCGCTGCACGTCGGCACGAACCACGTCTCCTCCGTGCACGGGAACGCGAGCGACGCGAATGCGACGTAGCCCTCGTCCACGCCAGGCAACGAGAGTGCGAAAGCCGCCTCACCAGGCCCGGCGTGCGCCGTCACGAGCAACGCGTCGCGCATGAGCTTCGCCACGATGTCGTCGATGAGATCGCGCCCCACGGGGCCCACGGGACAGACGCCGGTCGGGCCCGCGTCGCCGCCCGGACCGGAATCTGCCCCCGAATCGGCAGCCGGCCTCACGTCCGAGTCTCCACCGACCCCGCCGTCGAGGTCCGCGTCGGTGGCGGGGTCGGCGTCACGCCTGAGCGCGCCGGTGTCGCCGTCGGTCCCCCCGTCCACGTTTCCCGGCGCGCCGGCATCGTCGTCACCACACGCCCAGAGCACGATCGCGAATAGGACTGTGAGCCTCTGCATGTCCCAAGTCTGCGGAAATAAATTTCCGCGCGCAAGCCGACCGTGATCACCCCCGACCGCGCGAGGAGGTTCCCGGCGGAACCGGCGCGGCGATCGGCTCCGAGGCGTCGGACGGGCGGTCCTCGAGCGCCGACACCGACAGCCCGAGCGTGTAACGTCGAGCGTGCGCTCCCGAGAAGGCCGCCGACTCCTCGAGGTTCGCGAGCTCGCGGCGCAGGTCGCCTTCGAGCCGCTGCAGGTACGCGTGCAGCTCCTCGGCGCGGGCCGTGAAAGTGATCGTCTTGATCATCGCGGTGCGACGCTCGTCGTGGATCAACCGCTCCAGCACCGCTCGGTAGACGCCGTCGAGGAAGTGATTGAGCGCGTCGACGCGCTGCGGCAGCTGATCCGATGCGAGCACGACGTAGCGGTGACCCGTCTTGAGGTTCCCTCGCTCGTCGCGCTCGATCCTTCGGTCTCGGAGGAGGTTCTCGACCGCCTCCGTCACGGCATCCGTCGGGTACGACCCGAGCGAGCGTCGCAGCTCGCGCTCGGTGGGCGACTTCGCCGCGACTCGGTCCTCGATCTCGCGCGTCAGACCGATCCTCGTCTCGGCCGAGAAGAAGTCGGAGCGAAGGCGCCGGGCCAGCGATCGGACGTGGCGCGACGACTGCCCGAGCTGTTCGGCAATCGACTCGGCGCTCGCTCCGTCACGTGCGAGCACCTCGTAGTAGCCGAGTCGTACGAGCTCGGACACCGTCCGCATCGGCACACCGAACCGTGCCGCCATCCGGAGCGCAGGCTTGAGCAGCGAATAGACCACTCGGAGCTGCTTGTCGCGGATCACGATCCCTCGAGCATCGCGCCGGAGGCTCCGAGCCATGCGGAAATATAATTCCGCTTCGAGCTGTGTTTCGGAATCACATTGCACCCGCCGAGCCTCGAGCATACAGTCCCGAGCGATGCGCGTCCTACGCGTTCTGCTCCTGCTCGGTGCGATGGGCTGCGAGGAAGGTGGTGGCGGTGGCCAGACCGCGACCGAGACCAACGTGCAGCCGGCGTCGTGCATGCGAGACGACGACTGTCCCCCGGGGATCGCGTGCCGTTTTCTGGCGCTCGACGGGGGCAGCGAGGACGCGGGAGTCGCCGGCTTCTGTGCGGTCGGCGAATAGCGCCTCGCCGGCGGGGGAGCCTGGGCGCGACGCGATGGATCCCATCTTCGGCGCCATGGCGGCGCGCTCGCCTCCGGTGGCGTCGTGACTACGCGGCGCGGCGGTGTGGCCGGCGGGACCTCCGGAGGCCGCGCCCGAGCGCCACGAGCCCGAGCAGGACGAGGCCGGGGACGACGGCGCGCCGAGACGTCGAGGCCCCGGGGCGCGACACTGAGCAGATCCCGCAATCGGCGTCCGGCGGTGGCGGGCAGACCACGTCGGGCGGGCGATTGAGCTCGCGTGTGACGTTGAAGACGTTCGTCACAGGCGACGGATCCTCGGCGAGCGACAGGAGGAGATCGCGGTCGAGCGCGTCCACGCCGAGCGAAGCCTCGATGCGCGTCAGCTTGGGCGTCTCGATGCCCTCGAGCGCGACGGCCAGATCGTCGTCGACCGTGAAGCTGCCGTCTTCGTCGCGCATCGACTCGCCACGAAAGATGGGCACGGTGCCCGCGTACGACGTGACCCACGTGCGGCCGCCGCTCGACGCGAGCGCACCGCGGAAGAGCGCGTCGTAGGTGAACGAGTCGGTAGCCCAGTCGTAGGCGACGTCCGCGGGAACGATGGCGGCGTTCGGGAAGTTCTGCGCTTCGTAACGATCGTCGGCGAACACGAAGAGGCGCAGCCCGACCTTGTCGGCGACGCCTGCCGCGATCATCCGCAGCGGCAGGACGTACGAGAGGCCCGGGAAGGTGACGCGCACGGGCTGCATGCGCTGCACGCCAACGCTCGGGCGCAGGCGCAGCGCGATGAACGCGAGCCCCATCTCGCCGTAGTAGCGGATCGTGGGTAGGAGCGAGTCGGGCACCGCGTAGCCGCGATCCTGGAGCCATGCGAGCAGCGCCATGGGGTCGTCGCTCGAGACGGTGACGGTCTCGTACGGGCCGATCGTGCTCTCGTTGTGCACGATGACGGGCGGCGTCGCGGCATCGCCACCGCTGGGGCGAGCCGCGGAGTCCGAGGTTCCGAAGCTCGCGCTCGTGCCGTCGTCCGAGTCGCACGAGGGCGCGAAGCTCGGCGGGCACGAGGTGCGCACCGGTCGGAAAGTCCCTTGCAGCACGACGTTCGTGCGCGCTTCGAGCACCTCGAAGAATCGATTGTCCGCGAGCGCGACGGTGGAGTCCGGGCTCGCGGGCAAGACCCAGACGAAGTCCTCGGGATCCCCGGAGTAGGCGAACTGATCCCAGAGCGTGCTCTGCTGCGGCGCGATGGCCATCGCCATGCGATGCGCCGTCACGACCGTCGCGTTCCCGCTCTCGGTCGGCGGCGGCGTGAAGCACCCCCCACACGCGCGAGCGGTCCGCGGAACGGTTACGGCCGTGGCCGCGAAGAAGAGCGATGCCGGCAGGACGATGGACCGAGACGAAAGGCGCACGTCGCCACCTCCTGGGAGCAAGTACAGTCGAGGGTACTCGATGCCCGGTCGCTGCTTCCGTGTTTTGCGCTGCGTCGCGCTCGTCCTCGTCGCGAGCTGCGGCGACGACGATGGCATCGCGCCTCCCGACGCCACGAACGGCGATACCGGCGACGGCGCTCCGGTGGATCCGTGCCCGATCCCCGGGCAGATGCCGTGCCGCGGCGTGTGCATCGACACGACCTCCGACGACGACAACTGCGGGTTCTGCGGAGCGCGTTGCCCCTCCACCGAGAGCTGCGTGCAGGGCATCTGTCGGGTCGTCGCGTGCGAGGAAGCGCCGCTCGCGATGTGCGGCAGCGAGTGCGTCGATACGCGAGTCCACCCGTCGCACTGCGGCGGGTGCGGGCAGGCCTGCGTGCTCGGCGAGGTGTGCGATTCGGGGACCTGTCGATGCACGACCGGCCGCACCCGTTGTGACGGTCGCTGTGTCGATCTCGCGTCCGACGACGAGCACTGCGGTGGGTGCGGGATCGCGTGCGCGGCACCCGAGAGGTGCCGGGGATGGGCGTGCGAGAGGCCGTGCGGAGGCTGGGGCATCGAGTGCGACGGCGTGTGCGTATCGCCCGACGACCCGGCGAGCTGCGGAGGTTGCGGCATTCGCTGTTTCGCCGGCGTCCCGTGCATCGGCCGCTCGTGTGGGGGCTGCGGCGATCGCGTCGCCTGCGCGGAAGGGTGTCGAGACCTCACCGAGCCGACCGATTGCGGGCAATGCGGGTTTCGCGCGCCGCTCGGCTCCGCGTGTGTCGATGGGACGGCGGTCTGCGCCGAGGGGCACCGTGCGTGCGGTGCGGACACCGGCACCACCCTCGTCTGCGTTCGGACCAGCGACGCGATGGACTGCGACGCGTGCGACGGTGGCGCCGCCTGCACCGAGGGGACGTACTGCGTCGCGGGGGCGTGCACGAGCGCGACGAGCGTGGGGCTGCGCGCCGAGTGCGGGGGTCCCTACGTCGCGGGGTCGAGCGCCGTGCAGTGCCATGCGTACCTCGAGCTCGAAGGGCTCGGTGAGATCGACGTGACGACGAGCCCCTACGTGCTGTGGCTCACCGCCGGGTGCGACGGCGACGCGTGCCCGCCGTTCGGGGGCACGGACGAGCCCACGCTCGTCGAGGGAACCGGGGACACACCGAGCGCCGGGCTCTTCACCCCGTCGGGCGCGGTCAACCCTTCGCGCATCACCGCCGGCACGGTCGTCTACGTGGTCGCGCGTTACGTGCGGGACGCCACCGAGCACCTCGCCGAGACGATGGTCTTCACCGCGCCCGTCCCCTGAAGCCTAGGCGGAGGGACGATGCTCGCGTGCGGCAGCGAGCATTCGCATGCCGGCACGCCGCGCGTCGTCGCTCGACGCGAACTTGCCGCGGCTGCTCACGACCACCTCGAGGAACGCTGGCAGGTTGCGGAACCGGACGTCCTGCTCGGTGGTTCCCAGGCGGACGCGGAGGATCCGTCCGCAATCGTGGGGCGGCTCGCGCGCGGTCTGCACGGCGAGCCACTCGCCGCGCTCGTTCTCGGCGAACGGGACGAGGCTCGGACGGAACAGCTCCGGATGAGCGCGCCACGCGGCACCGATTCCGGCGGCGCCGAGCAGCCGGTAGTCGAGGTGGATGCTGCCGCCGAGGGCGCCGGCGCGCAGCCCATCGCGCCATGTCAGCAGGAGGCGGAGCGAGCGGGGCAGCCCGAATCCGAGCTCGCTCTCGATGACGCCGATGCCGCCCTGCGTGACGCCGGGAGCGAGGCTGCGATGGAGCGCCGGCTTGTCGACACGGAGCAGCGCATCGAGCCGGGCGATCAGCGCGACGATGATCGCGTCGGCGGGATCGCTCGTGAGCGGGCTCCTCGAGCGCACGAGCACAGGAACGTCGACGAGCTCGTGCCCTTCGCTGGCGGCATGGTGCATGAGCGAGGCCTAGGCAGCGGTCGTGCCACGCGCGCAGCCGCCGGTGCGACGCATCTGCCA
>JADZFZ010001112.1 GCA_020854145.1 Deltaproteobacteria bacterium
GATCGAGTCGTAGTCGCTCTGCAGCGCGCCGCTCCACTCCGTTCCGTCGGGGCGATCGCGGATGTCCGAGGCCGTGCCCTCCGCCACGACGAGCAAGACCGATCCGGCGGCCGCAAGGGCGATGCCTGCCCCACCGACGAGCAGCCCCGGAACGGAGATGCCACCGCTCGGCGGTGTCTGCGGACGACGCCGCGGCGGTCGAGGTGGCGGTGGCCGTCCCGTCGCGGGGCTCGGGGGCACGACCGTGATGCTCGTGGGCGCGCCTGCGGGTCGTTCGATGCGGAGCGGCCGCATCGTGCACGCGCGTACGTCGAAGCTGCGAACGAGCTGCTCGGGCGTCACGTCGGAGCGCACGTCGCCGAAGGACGCCGAGACGCCTTGCCGCCAGAAGGGCGCTGCGAGGCGGATGAGCGCGCGCGTCTCGCCGACGCGATGGCCGTCCGAGAAGATCGCTCCGCCTTCGGGCGACGTGGTCACCTCGACCGTCACACCCTCCGTGACCGCGGCGCGACAGGGCTCGACCTCGCGCCAGGCAGCGGCGAGCAACGGTGCGATGCGAGCGGCCTCGTCGAGCTGACGCTCGCGAACGCGTGCGAGGAAACAAGCGTTGGCGACTTGCGGGTCGAGCTCGAGGTTGGCGTCCTCGCACCAGCGCGCCGCGTGCGCGATGCACACGCTCGAGCCCTCGCGGGTCGCGACGCAATCGGGTGCCTGGTTGCGGTCGCGCTCGTACCAGCAGAGCGCCTGCTCCGCGGCTCCCACGGGATCGCCCTCGGCAGGCGCCGCGACGTCCGGACAGGCGTCGCGCGCCGTCGCGGTCGTCGTCTGTGCCGAAGCCGCGGAAGTCGCGACGGCGGCGAACGCCGAGGCGAGCACGGCCAACCTACGGGCGCGCATGCGACGACGATGATACGCGGGGTCAGCGGCGGACGGCCACGGTGCTCGCGGTCGCGGGCAGGCGCAACGGACACCGCGGCAGTCCCGCAGCGCTCGCGCAGTGCACGAGGCAATCGGCGGCCGGCAGCGTCACGGTGCGCGATCCGAAGGGCGGCACGGTGGCGCGCACGGTGCGTTCGCCGCACGCGAACCGCAGCGACACGCTCGCGTCCCACTCGGAGCGGATCGTGACCGACCGAGTCCCGCTCGACGAGGGCGGGCGATCGGGACCGACGCGGGGACGTCCTGCATCGCGCCCCGCGCGCCGCGGATCGGTGCGTGGTGACGCGGGCGGTGGGCTCGCGCCGCGCTCCGCGCGCCCCTCACTCTGCCTCTCGCCGCGCTGCGAGGAGAGGGGAGCCGCGTCGATGGGTCGCGGCGCGAATTCACGCCCGTCGCTGGCGCTCGGGCGTGTTGCGACTTCGCCGTCGCCCGCTGGTCGCGGGCTCGGGCTCACTCGGAATTCACGCCCGTCGCTGGCGCTCGGGCGTGTTGCGACTTCGCCGTCGCCCGCTGGCCGCGGGCTCGGGCTCACTCGGAATTCGGGACCAGGCTCCCTCTCCCCGAATGGGGAGAGGGTCGGGGTGAGGGGCGAGCGCGCCGCGAGCTCGCCGGCATCGGGCGCGATCACGGCGATCGGGTCCGCCACGACCCCGGGCGCGGACGCGCGTGCGCTCGCGTCGCCGTCGCTGCTGGCGGGCACCCGCGACGTCGCGCGCTCCGCTCGTTCGGCCGACGACGTCGAGCCTGCGCCGCCACCTCCGGCGAACCGCAGGCCGAGCAGCGCCGCGGTCACGACGAGCGCGATCGCCGCGGCGCTCGCGACGAGCCTCGTCGTCCATGGTCTGCTCGACGGGCGAGATGCGCTCTCCCGGGTCTCCGCCGACGACCGGTCGATCGCCTCCGCGCCGCCGACCGAGTCGCGGCTCGCGATCGGCCCGGTGTCCCGGCTCGATCGCCCGGGTGACTCGTCGTTCGTCGCACGCTCGTCCGTCGGGCCCGGCGGCTCTTTGACCGGCGGCTTGCGTCGCGGCAACGTCGTCGCGCCGCCGGGACCACTCTCGTGCTCGGTCGTCGGTGCGGGCTCGACGCCCGACACCTCGACCATGGCCACCGCGTCGCCGAGCGCGGCGGTCCATCCGCCGGACGTGTCGGCGTGCGCCGGTCGATGCAGCGGCAAGAGCGCCATCGCGAGCTCGGTCATGGACGCGAAGCGGTTCTCCGGCCGCTTCTCGAGCGTGCGCATCACGACCGCGTCGAGCGCGGGCGGCACGTCGGGCGCGTGCTCGCTCGGCGGGCGCGCCTGCGCGGTGGTGATCGCGACGACGAGTGCCGCGAAGCTCCGCTCCTCGAAAGGCAACCGTCCGGTCAACATCTCGTAGAGGACGACTCCGAGCGAGAACTGATCGGCAGCGGGCCCGACGTCGGTGGATCCGGCCAGCTGCTCGGGCGACATGAAGACCGGCGTCCCGATCTGCGTGCCCTCGGTGGTCCGGCGGCTGATGTCGAGATCGGGGTGCGCCTCGGTGAACTTCGACACGCCGAAGTCGAGCACCTTCACGAAGTCGGCGGGCGCGTGATCGGAGAGAAGGAAGATGTTCTCGGGCTTCAGGTCGCGGTGCACGATGCCGCGCTCGTGCGTCGCGGCGAGCGCGGCGCAGCACTGCAGCGCGATGGACACGCTGCGTGCCGCCGACAGACGTCCCAGCGTCGCGATCTCCTTGGCGAGGCTGCGCCCCCTGAGCAGCTCGAGCACGATGAAGGGCATGCCGTCGTCGAGCTCGCCCATGTCGGTGACCTGCACGACGTGCTTGTGCCCGGTCGCCGCCGCCGCGCGGGCTTCCAGCCTGAAGCGACGGATGGATCCGCTGTCGCGGCCGAGCTCCGCCCGCAGCGTCTTGAGCGCGAAACGCCCGCCGAAGGCGAGGTGCTCCACCTCGTACACCGAGCCCATCCCGCCGCGACCGATGAGGCGCAGGACGCGATAGCGACCCTGGATGGTCTGCCCGACCAGGAGGTCCGGCGCCTGCGTCATGCTCCATCACGCTAACACCAGGACCGCACGGTCCGCTGCTTCGCGGCACCGTCCTTCGCCTGGGACCTACGTTCTCGCGAAGCGCAACGGCATGCGCAATCGACCCTCGTTCGCCGAGAATCCACGACCGAACGCGCGAGGTACGGAGGTTGCGAAAGACGGGGACGCGAGCGAACGAACCGCTCGATACGGAGGTCCATATGAATCGCTCCTCGACTTTCATCGCCCTGGTGCTCTCGGTCTTCGCGTCGCTCTCGTCGGTCGCCATGGCGCAGGAGCTCCCCGCCTCCGACGAGCGCATGACCGCCGTCGCCGACGAAGCGTCTCCGCGGCCCGGAGCGCGCGAGGCGGCGCGTCGCGCGAGCTTCGTGGTCATCGCAGGCGTGGTCGTGACGCGGTTGTCCGGCGGAGCGATCATGCAGAGCAACGTGGGATGGGTCGTCGTTCACTTCCGCGCCGGCGTCACCGCGCCGGAGGCCGGGTCGCGCATCGCGGTCCGAGGTGTGGCGGTGGCCGGCTCGCGCGAGATCCACAACGCGACGATCCTGGGCCGCTGATCCGGAGAGGGCTCGCCCGCGGTCGCGCGTCGTCAGTCGCAGCGGAAGGCGAGCTGCGGTCGCACGCCGCCGAAGGTCGCGCGTGCAGCGTCGAAACCGAGCCCCGTGCTGAGCGCGTCGCACGGGACGCCCGGGTCGGCTTCGCACCGCGTCTCGCTGTAGCCGCACTCGGTGTTGACGTCGGCGTTGGCCTCGATGATGTCGTCGATGTTGTCGCGCGTCGGGCCGTCGGGGACGTCGAACAGCGGGATGGCTGCGCGGACGGCAGCGACGGAGACGCGCGCCTGGACGATGCCCTCGGTCAGCGAGCTCTCGCTGATGCGTGCCGTGATGACGGGGTTGCCCAGCGGCAACGCGAGACACGGGCCGAAGCGCACGGGCACGACGCGATTGATGACGGAGACGAGCAGGCCGTCGACGACGTAGGCGTCCTGGTCGCGCGCGAAGGGCTCCACGCGGTCGCAGTCCCACGTGCCCAGCTCGCCGCCGCTCGCCTCCGCCACGAACCAGACGTCGGTCCCGTCCCAGCGCAGAGCCTCACCCGTGGGGCTCGGGTCGACGCCGGCGTCGCGTCCGCTCGGACGACACGCCTCGGGCGCGCCGCCGTCGCGCAACGCGCTCGACGTGACCCCGTAGGAGGTCGGGAGGATGGCGACCTCCACCCGCCGATCGTCGGGAGCACCGTTCCACCCGCGAACCCAGAGCAGGAAGCCGCCACGGCCCGACTCGATGTGATCGCCGAGCTCCGCCAGCGAGCACCCGAACCCCGTCGCGATGAGGCCGTAGAGGGCGCCGAGCACGTTGTCGACGCCACCGCAGCCGTCGTTGCCGGGGCCGCGCATCGGGTCGAACGGCGAGCACTCGACCGTCGTGCCGTGCGCAGTGCGCGCTCCGTCGATGTCGTAGCCGAGCTCGAAGATCGTGCGCGGGCGTGCGACGGGGTTGGGCTCGTACGGGCAACCGGGCTCGAGACGCAGAGGGGTGCCGTAGTCGAGCGCGCGCATCGCGTAGAAACGCGGCGGCTCGCCGCCGGGCGTGTCCTCGATGCTCGGGCGCGGAGGCAGACGACGCGGCTCGTCGCAAGGATCGACGCTCGCATCGTCGGGACCGCCATCGCGCGTCGCGTCGGTGCCCGCGTCGGTCGATCCATCGTGCGGCGCCGCGTCGAACGCTGCGCCCGCATCGAATCCCGGCACGCGTCCACGCCACGGAGGCAACGTCCCGCGCTCGATCGAGAGACACACGCCGCCTTCGCACGTGGTCTCTGCGTCGCAGGAGACGTCGCGGCACGCATCGAGGAGGAACAGCTCGAGCAGGCGGCTCCGGTTGGGAACGAAGCCCACGCGCGCTCGTTGCGTCACGATCGGGCGACCCGCGGCGAGCCCCGTCGCGACGATCTCGACGGGGTAGAGCGCCCCGCTTCCGTGCGTGACCCCGAGCCGCCCAGGCAAGCTCGCGGCCGAGGCGAGCGCCAGCGTCGACGACTTCGTCTCGCCGTCGGGCTCGAGCACGTCGATGCGCAGCGAGTCGATCGCGCTCGGCACGGCGAGATCGGAGTGCACGACGACCACGATCTCGGTCGGATCGTTCGAGCACGCCGAGACCGCCGACACGAGGACGAGCGCCGTGAGCCCACGGCGGGGCGCGCGATTCAATCGACCTCCAGCGACCTGGGCATGAAGTTGCCGCGGTAGGGATCGTCGCCGCCGCCGGCGGACAGCACGATCGCGGTCGTCGCGGCGCCTGCGGCCACCACACCGACCGCCGTCCAGAACCACCACGAGGTGAGCACGCTGCCCTCGTCGTCGTCCTCGTCGTCTTCGTCGGGAAGAGGGCGACCGATGGGCGGGCCACCGATGCGCGGCAAGACCGTGTCGCGCCGCCGGCCTGCGTCGGCGTCGCTGCGCAGCTCGGCGCGCTCGTCCGGCGGGACGTCCACGACGATGGTCTGTCGCGCGCCCTCGGAGACGACGATCTGCTGCGTGGCCACGACGTGCCCGCCCCGGCGCACCTCGACGCGATGGGGACCGGGATCGATTGGGACCGAGACGCCGAGCAACGCGCGGTCGCGCTGGGACCCATCGACCCACACGACGTCTCGGTCGCCGAGCCCGCGCACGGTGAGCTCGACGCGCGGGATGCGCGGCTCCACCGTCACGAGCGCTTGGCGCGCGGACTCGCCTGCGCGCCCCGAGTCGCGAGCGGCTTCGCGCAGCAGCTCCGAGCCTTCGACGAGACGCCCCTGCCGCTCGAGCGCGACGCCCAGGTTGTAGACGACCACCGCGAGCCGCTCGAGCGCGAGCGCCCGACGGAACCGGTCCTCGGCCTCGGGCCATCGGTTCTGCGCGGTCAGCGCAACGCCCTCCTGGAAGAGCACGCGTGCGGCGGCGCGACGCTCCTCGGGGCTCGACTGCGCCGCTGCGGGCGATGCGGCGAGCCATGTCGCCAGCGCCACCAGGACGAGCCCCGCGTCGCGCCGGAGGGCTCTGGGCGCGTTCACGCCCCGAACTCCGTGCGCCTGCCGTGCATGCGCATCAGCTCGTCGTACTCCTCGAACAACGTCTTGCCGTTCTGCGTGCGCGGCAACGGGACGTTGAGCACGGCCGCCGTGATGAGGCCCGAGAGCGCGACGACGCGATCGTGCTCGGTGTAGCGACCGACCGATCGCAGATCGTGCAGCGCGCGCCGGGTCGTCTCGATCAGGCGATCGCGCGTCCTCTGCGGCACGTTGGGCATGCCGAACCGTTCGGTCAGCTCGCGCACGAACCGCCCGATGGGCGGGGCGAAGTCGGCGTCCTCGCCCTCGACGCGCTTGCGGTGCCGCTCTCCCGCGTCCTGCACGTAGCTCTCGATGACGCCGAGGATGTCTCCGACGTGGAACGGCTTGCGGATGAACGAGATGCCGAGATCACGCGCGCGTCGCTCGAGCTTCGGCTCGTCGTCTCCCGTCATGAGCGCGATGGCCAGGTCGGGATTGTTGCGGCGGAGGAAACCGCCGAGCACGAGCCCGTCCATCCCTGGCAGGCGCTGATCGAGGATCGCCACGTGAAAGGTCCAGCTCGGCAGCAGCTCGAGGGCAGCCTCCGCCGAGGGCACCGGCAGCACCTGGTGCCCTTCGCCGCCGACGATCTCCGCCAGCAAGCCGCGCACGCCTTCGTCGTCGTCGACGACGAGCACGTTGAGCGATTGCGCGGACGTCGCCTTGCTCGTCATGCGCCGACCCTCCCGACGCGTGCGGACATGGATCAGCAGGCTATCACGAGCCTGCGTCTCCCGATCGCGACGGCGGAGACCGGCGCGCCGGCAACGCGCCTTCCGGCAGCTCGTCCGCGACCGGCATCTGACCCACGCGATCTCCCGAGATCGGGACGCAGCGCGCGCGCCGCAACGACCGCTCGATCTCCTGCGCGGGCGCCAGGTAGAACGTGATCGAGACGCGTCCCTGATAGATGAGGATCACGTCCTGGACCGCGGCGAACGCGCGCCGCCACGTGAACCGGCGCGTCGGCGGAAGCTCCGCGGTCCGCGGGCAATCCCACGCTCCGGTGGGCGAGCCGTATTGCTCGTTCATCGCGGTCAGGTGCGGCGCGATGGCCTCGCGGCTCGGGACGAGCGACAGCACCTGGACCTGCACGAGGCGCCCTTCCTCCTCGTCGAACGCGTAGAGCGCGCGCGCCGCCGACGACAGGTCCTCCTGCAGCCAGTCGTGATCGTCCGTACCGCGTTTGGCCGGTCGGCGGTCCGCACGCGTGGAGCGCGCCCGTGGCCGCAGCTTGGTCAGCGACTCGACGGTCATGCCGAGCTCGACCCCACGGATCACCTCGGGCGTGAGGGTGCGACTCTCGCGCGCGAGCCCGGCGCGGGTCCGCTCGGCTCGCGCGCTCTGCTGCTCGCGTCGGCGACGGTCCGCCTCGGCCTGCGGGTCCGCGCACGTGCAGCGCGCCACGCCCAGCACGGCCGCCGCGGCCAGCGCCAGGCTTCCCGCGCGCCGCGTCCAGGTGGGACGCGCGACCCGGCCGCTTTCGCGAGGTGACATCCGGCCGGTCGTTACCACGTCGCGCGCGGGCCCGGGAAAGGTTGCGCGCAAGGACGATGGGCTCCAGGCTCGAAGACGTGGACGAAGAGGACGAGCCGAGCCCGACCCCCGCGCGGTCGTCGCGCAACCCGGGTGCGGGCGGGCGCTTCGCGCGTCTCGCGCCCTGGCTGCTGGGCGGCGCGATCCTCGCGGGCGTCGCGTACGCGACGGTGACCGGCGGCGGAGCCGGGCTGCCCGATGGCTCGGCTGCGCCGGCGCTCGTCGTGGGGACGAGCACGGGCAGCTTCGATCTCGCGAGCCAACGCGGCAAGGTCGTCGTCGTGAACTTCTGGGCGAGCTGGTGCCCACCCTGCCGCGCCGAGGCGCCGACCCTCTCGGCCGTGCACGCGCGGCTCGCACGCCGGAGCGGGCTCGTGCTCGGCATCGCGCTCGACGCGCCGAACGCACGGGCCGCGGCCTCGACGGGCGCACGCCTCGGGATGCGATACCCGATGGCGGCGGCGGACTCGCAGACGGTCGAGCGCTATCGCGTCGAGCGCCTTCCGACCACCTACGTCGTGGCCCCCAACGGCGTGATCGTGCGCGGCTTCGTCGGTGCCGTGAGCGAGGCGCAGCTCGAACGGGCCATCGACGAGGCTTCGCGCCTGGCCGGCGCGGGTGGAGTCGAGCCAGCGCGCAGCGCGTCGCTGCCTTGACGGTAACGGCCGTCGCTCGCTACGGTCGCGCGGTTTCTTGGGGGTCGGCGCCACTTCATCGTCCCCTCCGGCTCGCTGCGGAGGGCGGCGGCCGACGCCCCGGTTCTCGTGAGCTCACCCCCGCTTCCCCGTGAGGGTGGCGAATCTCGGAGGTTCCTTTGCGACGCCCCTCGGTCTTCCCCTCGCGGCCCCATGAGGGGGGCCGCAGCGTGCTCCGCGCCATCTCGTTCGTGGTGATGGTGGCGCTGACGGTGTTCGTCACTCGCGTCCCGGGCGTCCATGCCCAGGCGCAGCAGCCGGCCACCGGAGGTGGAGACCCGCGCCTCGAGTCCGCGCGTCGCGAGATGGAGCGAGGCCAAGAGCTCTTCCTCCAGCAGCGCTACGCGGACGCAGCGCAGGCCTTCATCTCGGCCTACGCGCAGATGCCGTTCGCCGCGTTTCTCTTCAACGCGGGCGTCGCGTTCGAGCGGCACGGCGACACCGCGCAGGCCATCGACTACTTCCGCCGTTACATCGCCGCCGAGCCCAACGCCGGCGATCGAGCCGAGGTCGAGGCGCGAATCGCACGGCTGACGCCCGGTGCACCGACCCCGCCGTCGCAGACGCCCGATCAAGCGCAACAAGCGATGAAGTCGCTGCTCACGGTCCGCACCGATCCCGAAGGTGCGCGCGTGACGTTGCGCCAGGGCTCGAACGTCGTCGCGACCGGACCGACGCCGTTCGCCCAGACGCTCGACGCCGGCGACTACTCGCTCACGGTCGAGCACCCCGATTACCGGACGGCGACCGAACGGGTCTCCATCCGGCCCGGCCGCGTCTACGTCGTCATCATGAACCTCTCGCAGGGCGAGTTCCTCGGCTATCTGCGCGTCGTGACCGACATCCCCGGCGCGAGCGTCTACATCGACGACCGCGAGCAAGGCGAGGTCGGCCGCACTCCGTACGCGAACTCGGTCTCGACCGGGCGCCACCGCATCATCATCGAGCGACCCGGCTACAGGCCGATCACGCGCGAGATCGAAGTCGGCGTCGGTGAGGACGTCACCTTGCGCGTCGACCTCACCCGCGTCGACCAGGGACGACTTCGGGTCGTCGGGAACATCCGCGGCGCACGCGTCTACGTAGACGATCGCCCGTGGGGTCGCGTTCCCTACGAGGGCGACGTGCCCGCGGGCCCCGCGCGCGTTCGCGTCGAGGCCGACGGCTACAAGACCTGGGAAGGCATGCTCCAGTTCCAGCGCGGCCAGGTCATCCCGATCCGCGTGACGATGCAGCCCTCGCCGGGGCGTGGCAGCGCCTGGGTGACGGCATCGCTCTCCGTGCTCTTCTTCGGCGGCGGCATCGTGACGGGCATCATGAGCAGCAGCCGCTTCGACGAGCTCGAGACGCTGCGCAACGACGGCCTGCTCGACTCGAACGACTCGCGCATCGACGTCGGGCAGATCCTCGCGCTCGTGGCCGACGGCTGCTTCATCGTGGGCACGTTGCTCGCCGGTCTCGCCACCTACTACTTCCTGCGCAACCCGGGTGAGGAGTCGAGCGCACGCATCCTGCGCGCCCGCGACTGGGCCTACGCGCCGGGTGGCCGCAGCCTCGTCGCCCGTCGTGGTGCCGGCGCCATCGCTCGCGAGCTCGCGCGCGATCTGCGCCCGACGACCGAGCCACCGCCGCTCCGGCTGCGCCTCGTGGCGGGTGCGCCGCAAGCCGACCTCGGTGGTGCTTCGCTTCGGCTGGAGTTTTGACCATGACGACCCGCTTCGTTCCTTCTTTGCTCCGCCGCCGCACCGGCATCGTCTTCTCGATCGCGTTCTCCGGCTCCGTCGCCGTGGGCGCCGGCTGCGATTGGACGTCCTTCGACGACCTTGCCGACACGGCGTCGCTGCAGAGCATCGAGAGCCCCGAGGGCTTCACGCGCGGCACGTTCGGCTCGCTCGTCTACGGCTACCGCGGCACGCCTGCGGGCAGCACCGCGGCCGAGTCGCGTCTCGCGGTCAGCGGCGGCCTCGGCTCGCCCGTCGGCGTCTTCGCCGCCGAAGGCGCCAACGGCAAAGTCAACCTCGAGCGCCCCGTCTTCTTCTCGTGCGAGGACGTGGACGACTGTGGCAGCGACCAGAACGAGGACGAGGGCGCGGCGGTCGGCCACATGCAGCGCCGCATGAGCGTGATGCTCGGCGAGCTCTGCGTGGTCGTCGGGATCCCCGGCGCCGACGACGATCGCGGTCAGCTCAACATCCGCTGCGAGTCGATCCCCAACTTCAGCGAGCCGGTGCCCGGGCCCATGCCGGGCAGCCGATTCGGCAGCGCCATCGCGCCGCTGCGACCGGGCAGCCCCATCGGCGGCATCGTCGTGGGCGCGCCGAACGCCGACGGCGGACGCGGCAGCGCGCTCCGTCTTCCCGAGATGGGCCAGGCGATTCGCCTCGGCTTCCCGACCGACGGGGACCCGACCACGACGGGCGCGAACCTCGGTGCGGCGCTCGCGGCCGGCACGGCCGAGTCGAGCGATGGCCCGGTCGATCTCGTCGCGGTGGGCGCGCCCGGCCAACCCGGCGTGTTCCTGTGGGTCAGCGGCGAGGAGGACGACGGCGAAGGCGGCATGCGCCCGACCGCGATCGCGTGTGATCCCGATCTGGTCATGGGCAGCTCGCCCGGGTTCGGCGGCGTGCTGACGATGGGCGACTTCGACGGCGACGGTTCCGACGATCTCGCGGTCTCGTACAGCGGGACCACGTCGATGCGTCCCGACCGCGTGCACGTGTTCCTGCTCGAGCCCGGAGCCGACGGATGCCCGTCCACCGCGACGGAGGTCGAGCTGACCTGTCCGACGACCGCGCCGGCCAATGGCGGCGACGGCGTCGCGTGCGCGGCCGGAACGAGCGGCTTCGGTGAGGCGCTGACGGCCGGCGACATCGACGGCGACGGCGACGACGACCTCGTGGTCGGCGCTCCGAGCGCGGTGGTCGACGGCAACGCCGATGCAGGCGCCATCTTCGTCTATCGTGGCGAGGCGGTGGTCGCCGGCGGTGCGCCCGACTCCGCACGCCGCGAGAGCGATCCCGCCGTGGGCGCGCGACTCGGCACCACGTTGACGACGGTGCAGATCAAGAACCGCACGGAGATCGTGACCGGTGCGCCGGGCGTCTCCGAGACGATCGTCGTCTGGTGCTCGGGACTGCCCGGCGACAACCCCGGCGACCCAGGCGTCGACGAGGGCTGCCGAGGGACGGCGACGGCTCCCTGAGCCCGCCGTGTGGGAGTCGCTCCGTCGCCATCGAGGCATCGTCGCGCTCTGGGTGATCGCGGGCGGTGCGCTCGTGGCCATCTGGTGGTCGCAGCGGGACGAGGTGGCCGACCCGGATCTCGGCGCTGCCGAAGCGCCCCTGCGCACGCACACGGATCGCTCGCCCGATCGCGCGGCGCGTGCTCCGCGACGCGCGACGATCCCGCGCGCGGGGGCTCCGACGATGTTCCGTCTCGATGCGCGCCGCAGCGGGCAGAGCCCCTTCCGCGCGCCGCCGCGCGTCGTTCGCAAGTGGCGCTACGAAGCCGGAGCTCGCATCACCGCGCAGCCGGTGCTCGCCTCCGACGGCACCGTGCTCGTCGGCGGGCACGACGGCTTCTTCTACGCGGTGCGCGAGGCCGAGCTCGTCTGGCGCAAGCAGCTCGGCGGGCCCGTCTACTCGACCGCGCTCCTGTCGCGCGACGGCGCGACGCTCTACGTCGGCTGCGACGCCGATCGGTTCTTCGCGCTCGACGTACGCACCGGCGCCATCCGCTGGACGCTGCGCACGGAGGGCGACGCCGATACGAGCGCGGTGCTCCGCGCCGACGGAACCCTGCTCTTCGGTGCAGGCACCGATCTCTGGGCCGTGCGCGCGCGCGACGGGCACGTCGTCTGGCGCTTCCGCGCGCGCGACAAGATCTACGCGTCGCCCGCGCTCGACGGCGACGACACGATCTACTTCGGCTCGCAGGACGACTATTTCTACGCGCTCGATCGCGACGGCCGCATGCGCTGGTCGTTCAAGACGCAGGACGACAACGACGCGAGCCCGGCGGTGGGCGACGACGGAACCGTGTACTTCGGCTCGGACGACGAGCACGTCTATGCGCTCAGCCCGGAGGGTGAACGTCGCTGGGCGACGGACCTCGACGGCTACGTGCGTGCCGCCCTCGCGCTCGGCCGAGACGGCTCGGTCATCGCGACCACGCTCGGCCCGCGCCCGCGCGTCGTCGCCCTCGACCCGACGACGGGCGAGCAGCGTTGGTCCTTCTCGACCGAGCTCACGCAGAGCCGCGATCTCGGCATCCTCAGCGCGCCGACCATCGGCGCCGACGGCACCGTGTACGTGGGCGCCCAGGACGACTACCTCTACGCGCTCGATGGCGGACGTCTCCGCTGGGTGCAACCGCTCGGCGGCGACGTCGACTCGGCGCCGGTCATCGGGCCCGACGGCACGCTCTACGTCGGCTCCGACGATCGCGGCATCTGGGCCTTCGGCGCGGCGCCCGACCTCGAGGCCACGGTGGACGAGACCGACGATGCAGGCTCGACCGACGGCGGCGCCTCCCTCGCGGACATGGCA
>JADZFZ010001113.1 GCA_020854145.1 Deltaproteobacteria bacterium
GACGCGATCGTAGTCGCCGAGGTTGCTGAGCGACGTGAACGACTGCGAGAGCGCGTTGAACCACGCCGTGGTGCCGCGCGGCAGCGACGCGGCGGCATCGCTCGCTTGCTCGAGCGACTTGTCGTGCCGGCCGAGCCAGGACAACGCCTCCGCGCGAAGCAGGCGGAGCGCGCCGGCGGTCTCGGACGACGGATGGCACGCGATCGCACGATCGACGCACTCGAGCGTCTTGGCAAAGTCGTTGGCGTCCAGCGACGCCGCAGCCGCACGATGGAACGCATCGAGCGCGGCCGGGTGCTCCTGGCCGCGGAGGAAGTGCTCGCCGAGCACGAGCGGATCGCGCTCGCCTGCAGCAGAGAGCCAACGGCCCGCGAGGCGGTGCCCGGTCACGCGATCGGCCTCGGTCAGGAGCTCGTAGGCCGCGTCGCGCACGAGCCCGGAACGGAAGGCGTACTCGGTCTCGCCTTCGAACGACGACGTGGGTCGGCGCGACACGATCTCGCGCGACACGATGTGCGCGAGCGCATCGCGGAGCCCATCGGCATCGACCGACTCGCCGAGCAAAGCGTGAACCCCGCCCGCCCAGAATCGCTGGCCGAACACGCTCGCCGCCCGCAGGACGCGGCGCGCATCGTCGCCGATCGCTTCGAGGCGCGACTGCACCATGCCGACGACGGACTCGGGCAACACGTCGCCGCGACCCTCGGCCACCGAGCGCACGAGCTCCTCGAGATAGAACGCGTTGCCGTCGGCCCGATCGACGAGGCGCTCGACGAGGATCGGAGCGACGTTCGACCCGAGCGCCTCGCGCACCAGCGCTGCGGAGGCGTCGCGAGAAAGCGGGCCGAGCACGAGCTCCGCCACGTCGCGGTCCGCCCACAGCGACGGCAATCGCTCGCGTACACCCGGGCGTGCGAGCGCCAGCACGAAGAACGGCTGATCCGCGAGCGTACGGAGCGACGCATCCACGAACTCGATCGTCGCCATGTCCGCCCACTGCAGGTCGTCGAGCACGAGCACGATCGGTCGCACGTGCGCCTCTGCGGCCAGCCAGTCTTCCCACGCGGAGCGCATCGCGTCGTGCATCAGTCGCACGTCGGCTCGCGCCGCACGCAGCATGTCGCTGGGTGTGTCCTCCACGGGCGCGCCGATCATCTCGCCGAGGAACTCGACGACGCGCCGGCAGGCCCCCGCGTCGTCGGACACCACGCGGGCGACGTGCGCTCCGAGCTTGGCGCGCTGCACGTCGAGCCCGTCGCTCGTGAGGATCCCGGCAGCCGTCCGGACGGCCCCCGCGAGCATCGAAAGGGGCGCTCCCGCTCCATCGAAGTCGCCGCGCGCGACGAGGACCTGCGGCGGCCGCGGGTGGGTCGCGAGACGCCTGATCAGCTCGCGGCGAAGGCGCGACTTGCCGACTCCCGGCTGACCGATGACCAACACGCCGGCAGCGCTCGAGCCGAGCGCACACGTGTCGTACGCCTGCTCGAGCGTCGCGAGCTCGGCGTCGCGGCCCAACATCGGCAGCGATCGGCCGAGCAAGGTGCGGTCGGCTTCGCGTGCCTCGATCTCGCCGAACAGACGCAGTCCCTCGGCCTCGTCGCCGCGCACGTCGAAGCGCTCGTCGAGGAGCGCCGCCGTGACGTCGTCGATGCGGATCGGCTTCGTCTCCGACATGTCGACGAGCGTCTCGCGCGCGAGCCTGTGCTCGTCCTGGAAGCCGCGAGCGATGCGGTCGATGAGCTCGCCGACGAGGATCCCGCCCGCCCGTTCGCCGCGTCCCGTCGCGAGCGCCATGGGCACGTCGCGCAGGTAACGCCGGACGCCGAGCGCACATCGTGCGGCGCGAACCGCTTGGTCGGTTGGCGCGTCGGCGCCCCGCAGGATCACCATCAGGCAACCGTCGGCCAGCGTCTCCAGCGTGCCGCCGTGCGCCTGGACGATCTCGCCGACCACCTTCGTCACGTAGTCGGGCGCCGTGTCGGCGTGATCCGCGTCGAGCTCGCCGACGAGGAGCACCGACAAGACGCGTCGCTCGGACGCGGTCAGCGCCGGCGTCCCCACGCGTTGGGGTGCGACGCCGGCGGTCTCGCGCTCGAGCGCGTGGAGCTCGAGCAGCACTGCGGCGGCGTCCGGTGGCCGGTACGAACGGTCCTTCGCGAGCATGCGCGCGACGAGCGCGTCGATCACCGGCGGGATCTCCGGCCGCACGTCGCTCGGTCGCGGCGCGGCTTCCAGCAGGATCTTCGCGAGGACGGCCATGGGGCTCTCGCCCTCGAAGGGCACCCGCCCCGTGAGCAGCTCGAAGAGCACGCAGCCGAGCGCGAAGACGTCCGCACGCGGATCGACGTCGTGCGAGCCACGCGCCTGCTCGGGCGACATGTACTCGGGCGTGCCCATCGGTACGCCGGTGTTGGTGAGCTTCTGCGACGTCTTGCGCAGATCGCGCGCGATGCCGAAGTCGAGCAGCTTCGCGCCTTCGAGCTGCCCGCCCGGGAGGAACACGTTGTTGGGCTTGACGTCGCGATGCACGAGGCCGCGCTCGTGCGCCGCCGCGAGCGCCGAGCAGATGCGCTTCAGGACGACCAGCGTCTCGGACCACGCGAGCGGCTGGCGCTCCATGCGCGTGGCGAGATCCTCGCCCTCGAGCCATTCCATCACGAGGTAGTGCTGCCCGAGCGCCGTCGTCCCGTGGGCGACGTATCGGACGATGGCTGGATGCTCGAGCTCGGCGAGCATGCGGGCTTCGCGCTGGAACCGCTCGGCCTCGCGCGCGAAGGTCTCGCGCAGGATCTTCAGCGCGACGGTGCGCTTCTCGAGGCGATCGAAGGCCCGATAGACGGTCCCCATGCCTCCTTCACCCGCTTCGTGCTCGATCTCGAAGCGGTTCGCGACGACGAAACCTCGACGCACCTTTTCCTTCCGGAGCGTGGAGCATCGGCGCTCTCGGGGCAGAGATCCAGGTCAGATCGAATCGAGCTTGCCCTGGTGCCGGATGTCGGTGCCGTTGACCATGAACACGACGGCCTCGGCGAGGTTGGTCCCGTGGTCGCCGATGCGCTCGAGCACCTTCGCGACCGATTGCACGTGGATGCCGCGCTCGACGAGCGACGGATCCGCCAGCATCTGCGCGAGGATCTGGCGGAAAACATGGTGATAGAGCTCGTCGAGCTCGTCGTCGCGGTCGAGCACCTGCTGCGCACGGTCCGCATCGCCGCGAACGAACGCGTCGATCGCGTGCGTGACCATCTGCTGCGCGATCTCGGCCATGCGCGTGATGTCCGCGAAGGAGTCGAAGCGCGGGCCTTGCGAGAGGTCGATGGCGCGCTCGCAGATGTTGACCGCCAGGTCGCCGATGCGCTCGAGGTCGGTGACCATCTTGAGCGCGAGCGTGATGAACCGCAGGTCGCTGCCCAGCGGCTGGCGCTTGGCGAGGATGAGCAAGCAGAGCTCGTCCGTCTCGCGCTCGAGCAGGTTGACCTTGCCGTCGATCTCGATGGTGCGACGCGCGAGCTCCGCGTCGCCGTCGACGAGCGCGCGCACGCTCCGCGCGATCATCTCCTCGACGGTCCCCGCCATGAGCAGGATGCGCTCGCGGAGCTGCTGGAGCTCGGCTTCGTAGGTTCGGTCCGTGTGCTTTCGGATCATCGAGGGTGACGCGATCCCGGTCCGCCCGAGGATATCAGCCGAATCGGCCGGTGATGTACTCCTCGGTCCGCCGGTCCTTCGGAGACGTGAACAGCTGGTTGGTGGGTGCGTGCTCGACGAGCTCGCCCATGAGGAAGAAGGCCGTCGAGTCCGAGACGCGCGTGGCCTGCTGCATGTTGTGGGTGACGATCACGATCGTGTAGCGATCGGAGAGCGCGTGGATGAGATCCTCGATGCGCGCGGTGGCGATCGGGTCGAGCGCCGAGCACGGCTCGTCCATGAGGATGACCTCGGGGTCGACCGCCAGCGTGCGCGCGATGCAGAGCCGCTGCTGCTGCCCGCCCGAGAGGCTGGCGCCGGGCTGGGTGAGCGAGTCCTTGACCTCGTCCCAGAGCGCGGCCTGTCGGAGCGCGCGCTCCACGACCTCGGCCGGCCGGACGCGCGCCAGGGTGCCCGTGAGCCGCAGCCCCGCCAGCACGTTGTCGCGGATGGACATCGTCGGAAAGGGGTTCGGCTTCTGGAACACCATCCCGATGCGCCGACGCAGGAGCACGGGGTCGACGTCACGTGCGTAGACGTCGCGCCCGTCGAGCTCGACCGCGCCCTCGAGGCGTGCGTCGGCGATGAGCTCGTGCATGCGGTTCAAGCAGCGAATCCAGGTCGACTTGCCGCAACCGGAGGGTCCGATCACGGCGGTGACCTCGCGTGCGGCGACCGGGAGGTCGATGCCCTTGAGGACCTCCTTCTTGCCGAAGAATGCGCGGAGGCCTCGCGAGCGCAGCTTGGGCGCGACGCCGTCGGTGCGCTCGACGCGCTCGCGCTTGCGGCTCGCGGACAGTCTCGGGAGCAGGGTCGGCTGGCCTTCGTGGACGAGCATGGTCATGCCTTTCTGCGCTGCAGTCGCGCGCGCAGCCCGATGGCGACGCCGTTGAGCGCGAGCAACGTGCCCATGAGCACGACGATGCCGGCGGCTGCGTTGACGGCGAAGCTCTGCTGCGGACGGGAGACCCAATCGAAGATCTGGATCGGAAGCGTCGTGAACGGCGCGAGGACGCCGTCGGGCAAGAACGTCACGTACGCGAGCGCACCGATCACGACGAGCGGCGCGGTCTCGCCGATGGCGCGCGACACCGCGAGGATCACGCCCGTGAGGATCTCGGGGAACGCCATCGGAAGGACCACCTGGCGGATCGCCTGCCAGCGCGTCGAGCCCAGCGCGAGACACGCTTCGCGCGTGGAATCGGGCACGTTCTTCAGCGCCTCGCGCGACGCGACGATGACGATGGGCAGCACGAGCAACGCCAGCGTGCACGCGCCGGCCAGCAAGCTGCGACCCATGCCGAGCGTGCGCACGAAGACGCCCAGACCGAGCAGGCCGTAGATGACCGACGGCACGCCGGCGAGGTTCGCGATGTTCAGCTCGATGATGCGCGCGATGCGCGTTCGCTTGCCGTACTCCTCGAGGTACACCGCCGCACCCACGCCGATGGGCACCGCCAGCGCCGCGGTCAACGAGATCAGCGAGATGCTGCCGACGAGCCCGGGCAGGATCCCGGCGCGCGCAGCACGGCGCGACGGGTAGCTCGTCAGGAAGTCCCACCCGATGCGCCCGAGCCCGTCGAGCGTGACGCCTCCGAGCAACATCGCGAGCACGGCGAGCGGAAGCACGGTCGCTCCGAGCGCGAGCGCGACGAACGCGACGTGTCGCCTGCGCCTCGATGCGCTGCTCGGATCGTTCGTCGGCGCCTTGCCGGGATCGTGCGTCGGCGTCCCGTCGGGCTCGTTCTTGCCGGCGCCGTTCACAGCGCCCCCCGAAAGGACCGCGCCAAACGCATCGCGAGCAGGTTCATCGACAACGTCATCACGAAGAGCGCGGATCCGACCGCGAAGATCGTGCGGAACTCGGTCGTGCCCGTGGCGATGTCGCCGAGGCTGACCTTCACGATGTACGCCGTCATCGTCTCGAACGGCTGGCGCGGGTCGATCCCGAGACGCGGCTGTTGCCCGGCCGCGATGGCGACGATCATCGTCTCGCCGATGGCGCGCGAAGCCGCGAGGGTGACCGATGCGGCGATGCCGGATCGCGCAGTCGGCAAGACGACCCGGAAGATGGTCGCGAGCTTGCTCGCACCGAGACCGTACGACGCTTCTCGCAGGCTCTGCGGCACGGCGTGGATGGCGTCCTCGCTGAGCGACGAGATGAGCGGCATGATCATCACGCCCATCACGATCCCGGGCGAGAGCGCGTTGAAGCCCGAGAGCCCCGGCACCACGTGCTGCAGGAGCGGCGTCAACGTCACGAGCGCGAAGTACCCGTAGACGACGGTGGGAACGCCGGCCAGCAGCTCGAGCGACGGCTTGACGAGGCTGCGCACGCGCGGGCTGGCGATCTCGCTCAGGTAGATCGCGGCGAGCAAGCCGAAGGGCAACGCCACGGCGATGGCGACGCCCGACGTCACGAGCGTGCCGCTGAGCAGTGGCCAGATCCCGAAGTGCTTGTCCGAGAAGAGCGGCGTCCACTGCGTGTCGGTGAGGAAGTCGAGGATCGACACCTCGCCGAAGAACTGGAGCGTCTCGCCGAGGAGCACCGCGACGATGCCGATCGTCGTGAGCACCGAGACGCCTGCGCACGCGAAGAGCCCGATCTCGATCACGCGCTCGTGCCATGGCGCCGCGCGGCCGGTCAGAGGACGTGGATCCTCGTCGCCGACGGCGGGCTCGACGGCGCCCGAGGGGTCGCCGACTGCGCCCGTTCCGAGCGATGCCGAGGGCTCGCTCGTCGCGCTCGCCGTGGCTGCGGTCACCGCGCCTCGCGCGCGAGGAGCTGCTCGATGGTCACGCCGATCTGCGATCCGCCGCTGAAGAGCGAGCCCGTCGTGCGCGCACGCAGCCGCGCTGCGGCCAGCTCGTAGGCACGCGCCGGAAGCGGGACGTAGCCAGTCTCGGGCGCGAGGCGTCCGGCATTCTGCACGTAGAACTCGACGAATCTCGCGAGCGCCGCGTCGGAGGCGAGCGCCGCCTTGCGCACGTACACGAAGATCGGGCGCGCCAGCGGCTGATAGGTTCCGCGGCTCACGGTGTCCTGGCTCGGTGTGATCGGCCCTGCGCCGTTGCTCGCGTCGCCGTCGTCGACGGGCACCACGCGCAAGCGGGAGCGGTTCTCCTCGTAGTACGCCAGGCCGAAGAAGCCGATCGCCAGCCGATCGCCTGCGATGCCTTGCACGAGCACGTTGTCGTCTTCGCTCGAGGTGTAGTCGCCGCGGCTCGCGTGCTCGCGGCCGACGATGGCCTTCGTGAAGTAGTCGTACGTCCCCGAGTCGACGCCGGCGCCGAACAGGCGCAGCGGCTCGTCGGGCCAACCCTCGCGGACCTGGCTCCAGCGCATGACGCGCGCCTGCGCCTCGGGCTCCCACATCCGCTTGAGCTCCGCGACGGTGATGGACGTCGCCCACGTGTTCTGCGGGTTCACGACCACGGCGAGCCCGTCGTACGCCACCGGCAGCTCGATCCACTCGACGTTCGCGCGCCGGCACGCCTCGATCTCCGCGGCCGTGATGGGCCGCGACGCGCCCGCGATGGCGATCTCCCCGCGGCAGAGCTTCTGGAAGCCGCCACCGGTCCCCGAGCGACCGACGGTCACGCGACTGCCGGCGTTCTTGGACTGGAACTCCTCCGCGACGGCCTCGGAGATGGGGTAGACGGTGCTCGAGCCGTCGATCGTGATCACGGCGCCCGACGAGCCGCCCTCGCCTGTTGGGCCGCGCCCACAGCCGAGCGCGCCGATCAGGGAGACGGCCGCGCAGACCGTGGAGAACCCGCCGAATCGAGCTGCACGCGCACGGAGCCGTTCACCTACGAAGGACGTCATGGTCTCGGGGTAACGGCCCTACGTGACGGCACGGTGACAGCCACGAAACAAGGGAGGCATGACACCGGCAGGGCACCGGCGTATGGTCCGCGCCGCTGCGAGGATCCTCATGGCCCTGAAACGCGACGACGTCTTCTGGAACGCCTTCACCGCTCACGGGAAGCTCGCCGTCGAGGCGACGACGCTTCTCGAGAAGATGCTGGAGAAGCCCGCCGAGGCTGCCGAGCTCTACCAGCAGATCGAGCGTCTCGAGTCCGACGGCGACAAGATCACGCACGAGGTCGTCGTCACGCTCCACCAGACCTGGATCACCCCGCTCGATCGCGAGTGGATCCACGGTCTCATCACCACGCTCGACGACGTGCTCGACTTCGTCGACTCGGCCGGCGAGCGCTTCACGCTCTACGAGATCACGAGCTCTCGCCCGGACGCGCTCGAGCTCGCGAAGGTCTTGCGGGCCGCGGCGACCGACATGTCCAAAGCCGTGGAGGCCCTCCAGAAGCTGAAGGACTCCAAGGCGCTGCTCGAGCTCTGCGGGACGATCAGCCGGCACGAGCGCCAGGCCGACCGCATCTACCGGCGCGGGCTCGCGGCGCTCTTCAAGGACGGCACCGAGCCGCTCGAGCTGATGAAGTGGCGCGACGTGCTCGACGCGCTCGAGGCTTCGTGTGACCGCATCGAGGACGTGGCGCAGATCATCGAAGGAATCGTGCTGGAGCACGCATGAGCGCGTACGTCGTCTTCATCATCCTCGCCGCGCTCGCCTTCGACTACATCAACGGTTTCCACGACGCAGCCAACTCCATCGCGACGGTCGTGTCCACGCGTGTGCTCTCTCCGCGGGCCGCCGTCATCTGGGCCGCCATCTTCAACTTCATCGCGTTCGTCGTGTACCCGACGCACGTGTCTGCCAGCATCGCGAAAGGCATCGCGCTCGACGCGGTCACCTACAACGTCGTGCTCGGGACGCTGATCGGCGCGATCACGTGGAACCTGCTGACGTGGTGGTGGGGCCTACCGAGCTCCTCGTCGCACGCCTTGATGGGTGCGTTCGCCGGTGCGGCCCTCGCGCACACACCGCACTTCGGCATCCTCGACCTCAAGGTCTTCGGCCGCACCCTCGCCTTCATCGTCGTCGCGCCGGTGCTGGGCATGGTCCTCGGCTACGTCCTGATGCGCATCGTGCGCGTGCTCTTCGCGTCTTCGAAGCCAGCGAAAGTCGACGGGATCTTCCGTCGCGGCCAGCTCGTCTCCGCAGCGCTCTACTCGCTCGGCCACGGCGGCAACGACGCGCAGAAGACCATGGGCATCATCACGCTCCTGCTCATCACGGCGCGCATCCAGGAGCCGACCGCCCATCCCGAGCCGCAGCTCTGGGTGGTGCTGCTCTGTCACGCCGCGATGGGCCTCGGGACGCTCTCGGGCGGCTGGCGCATCGTCAAGACGATGGGCATGAAGATCACGAAGCTGAAGCCCGTCGGCGGCTTCTGCGCCGAGACCTCGGGCGCCGTCACGCTCGCGATGGCGACGTTCCTCGGCGTGCCCGTGTCCACCACGCACACCATCACGGGCTCGATCATCGGGGCCGGCACCGCCGACCGCCGGCTCTCCGCCGTTCGCTGGGGCGTCGCGAGCCGCATCGTGCTCGCGTGGGTGGTCACCATCCCCGCGTCCGCCGCAGTCGCCGCGCTCAGCTACGTGCTGATCCGCGCGATCTCCGGACATCCCTAGCTCCCGGGGGTCTGGCGGGCAGACCCCTGTACGCTTGCGGTAAGCGGTTAGACCCGCCCCTCGGAAGCAAGTTCCTCGGGGGCCCACCCCCAGCAGAAGTTGCCAACTCCGCTGGCGCTCATCTGGGCACTACGGGGAGTTGGCAACTTCTGACGCGCTTCGCTTCGCTCGAAGACTCGCTGCGCTCCGCGGCGCCGCCTCGGATCGGCGGCGCGGATGACGCTCTCAACCAATCTCGACCCAGAAGGTCGAGCCGCGCGGGGAGCGAGGGCGCATCCCGACCTTGCCGCCCATCAGCTCCACCAGGTTCTTCACGATCGACAACCCGAGGCCCGTGCCGCCGACGGCGCGCGAGCGACCCGGGTCGACCCGATAGAACCGCTCGAAGATCCGGTCACGGTGCCTCGGCTCGATCCCGGGCCCGTCGTCGCGCACCTCGAGGGTCACGCGGCCGTGCTCTCCTTCGATCGCGTCGATCTCCACGCGGCCGCCGTCGTCGCAATACTTCGCTGCGTTCTCGACGAGGTTCGAGAGCACCAGGTCGAACGCCTTCGCATCCGCGCGGATCCGGACGTGCGGCGCGATCTTCACCTCGAGCGTCACGTTGCGCGAGCGCGCCATCGGACCGAGCCGCTCCGTCACCGCCGCCGCCGCGGCGCGCGCATCCACCTCGGACGGCGAGAGCTCCCACCCGCCCGACTCGATGCGCGAGATGTCGAGGAGGTCCGACACGACCCTCGCCATGCGGTCCGCGTTGCGGAGCAAGGCCTCCAACATCGGTGGGCCGTGCACGGGATCTTCCATCGCCCCATCGAGCAACGTCTCCGCGTTGGCGCGAATCACGCTGATCGGCGTACGCAGCTCGTGCGACGCGTTGGCCACGAAGTCGCGCCGCACCGCGTCGAGCTTGTGCGCATCCGTCACGTCGCGCAGCACGAGCACGGTGCCTCGACCCGACGCGAGCGGCTTCGCGCGCGCGAGCACGTGCTTGGCCGCGCCGTGCAGGACGAGCTCCGCCGTACCCGATCGTCCTTCGTTCGCCGCCCGCGTGAGCTCGGCGATCGCGGGCGCCCGGATCA
>JADZFZ010001114.1 GCA_020854145.1 Deltaproteobacteria bacterium
GGAGCGCTTTCGATCACCGAAGAGATCTCGGTGTACCGGGAGGACATCACGCCGGCCGGGCTCGACGATCTGTTGTCGCCCGTGTATCGCTTCGAGCCGTCCGGCCTCGTGCTCGAGCAGCCGGCGCTCGTGAACATCGTCGTGCCCGAGGGTGCCGTCGGCCGCGTGTATTGGTCACGCCTCGGCGACGACACGGTGCTCGAGCCGGTCGGCTTCGCGTCGGGTGGTCGCGGCCGCGCGTGGATCGATCACTTCAGCGTCGCGACCGTCGATGGGTCCGCGTGTCAGGCGAACGTCACGTGGGCGTGCGAGTGTGTCCCCGATCCGCTCGATCCCGCCCTACGGCAAGGCACGGCACCGACCGACCCCCTCTGCATCGGATCGCGATTCCCGAGTCTGCCGGGCACGTGCGTGCCGGGCAGAGACTGGACCACGACCTACCCACGCGGGACGGAAGTCCCGGCCGACGCCAGTTGCTTCGGATGGCGGCGCAGGCAGGTCTGCGCATGCCTCCGACCGGGCAGCGCGTACCGCCCCGCGTCCGCCGATCCGAACATGTGCAACGGGACCTGGTTTCTGACGGGCACCGACTCGAGGAACCCGGATTCGTGGACGTGCGGGGGCGATTTCGCGCACTTCGGTTGGCCCGGCGGCGACTGTAACGGCACGTACCTGGCACGCGACTCCGCCAACAACCTCTACTCCTCGATGATCATGGGAAGGCTCGACACCTGCCGCGAGCCCACCCTCGCAGCCCACGAATCGGCCACTTCCGAAGGGCTGAACGGCTGGATGCGCAACTGCGAGGAGCAGGTCCCGGAGACGGCGCGTCCCGAGGACGGCATCCCGCCGACCCAACCATCGCCCGACACGGAGCGGCCGCCCACCGGCGAGCCGCCACCCGCATCGGAGCCTCCCCCTGCGGACGCGCCCGTTCCGGTCGAAAGCACCTTCGACGAAGACTCCGAGTCGGTCGATTGCCCGCCGACGCAGCGTTCGCCGGAGCCCCAGCCGCCACCCGCCGAGCCACCTCCGACGCCTTCGGAGCCGCCGCCCGCGCCCCCGCCCGATCCGCCGCCGGCAGAGTGACGCGCCGTCGCGATCCACGCGAGAACAGCGCGTCGCAGACGCCTCCGCGAAGGCGCGCCGTTCAATCCCCGTAATAGACCACGTAGGCGCTCAGCGCGATGTCGCCTCCGCGAGGATCGCCGTCTTCGAACCGGCCCTCGTAGTCGAGCTGATTGGCAGCTCCGAGGCGCACGTGTTCGGTGATGTCGATTCTCTGCGGAGCGACGGGTAATCCCGGGCACCAGTAGGCACGCGATTGTGCCCAATTGCCCCATTGCCCCGGGATGACTCCCTCGCGCGCGCGCGACGCGCATCCGTAGGCGCTGCCGATGGTGCTGCCCTCGTGGGCGATCTCCGGCAGCGCCGTGTCGGCGACGGTGAAGACGTGGCGGTGGTCGCACCACTCGGCGCAATTGTCGCCGGCCGTCTGGCCGTGACCGGAGAGCAGCGTGACGATCTCCACGCGTGTCGTGCCGGGGGGCGGCGTGAAGGCGAAGGGCTCGCGGGTGTTGTAGGTCATGTCGAACGCGCCTCCGCCGAATGCGCGCTCCGCTCCGATGGGACGGTCGTCCGCGCCCGTCGAGCGCAATCGAAGCGACACGTGCGCCACCCATTCCGTGGCTCGCTCCCACTCGGGCCCGAGCTCGACGAAGAAGTGCCGTTCGCCGCCCTCGCGGAGCAGCCCGAGCATCGGAGTCGCCTCGATCAGGTAATGTTGCCGCCCGCGCCGCCAATACGGCGTGATCCATCGCGCGATCTCCCGACGATCGGTGCACGCGGCGCCGTCGATGCAGAGGCTGACGCTCGCGATTCGGTCCCATTCGGAGCAAGCGAAGGGATTACGCTCCTGACAATCGACCACGATGTCGACTTCGAGCGAATCGAACGTCGCCATCTCGGCAGGGTCCGGAAGCGTGACGGCGCTCGTGAACACCCGGCCCGTCGTGCGCTCGTCGAGCAGCTCGACCACGGTCGCGTCGGTCTCCGCGGCCAAGCGCGATTCGAGCTCGACGCGATAGTCGTAGAAGGAACCGAGGAATCGCGCCATGTCGAGGCGCGGTGCGGCGCCCACCGAGGGCGAGAGATTGTCGGCTGCATCCCAGCGCTGCGTTCGGTCGATGCCGATGGCAACCGGCAGCGGTGCGCCCGCACGACCGCGATCGCCCAGATCGACCGTGGCTTCCGGTGTGCGCGCCCAGGTGAAGTAGTCCTCGAGCATCTCGCCGATGCTTCCGCTTTCGAGCGCGTGGCTCGTGGCGAAGTGGATGCGTGGCCGCCAGCGCTCTTGCTCCTCGACCGGGGTCATGCGGAACGCGAAGCCGTCTTCCATGTCCTGCGCCCGCGCATTCGCGAACTCGAGGCGGGCCGCCGGATCCTCGTCCATCGAGAGGAAGAGGTACTGGACGTTGCGTGGGCCTTCGGTGAAGAGCAGGTCGAAGGTCGACGCCATGAGCTCATCGGTTTGTCCGGGGAAATGGACGAAGATCACGTAGCTCTCGCAGCCGGTCCACGCGTCCGAGAGCCGGAAGGTTCCTCCCAGCGTCTCGACGGTGAAGTCGCCCGCGACGTCGCCGAACCGAGGACCGAGGCCATCGGTCGCGAAGGGCGCGCGCGCGAGGCCGAGCTCGTCGCAGACGTCCGGATCCCGCGGCGGACCCGCGTCCGGCTCCGGTCCGAGATCGGGCCCGGCGTCCGGCTCGACGGTGCCTTCGTCCGGGCTCCCCGTGTCCATCGGGCCGGCGTCGACGACATTGCCCGCGTCCTCGACGGGCGAATCGTCGTCTCCGCAGCCCGCGAGAGCCAGCGAGATACCGAGGGAAGCCCACGCGAGCCGACGCTGCATGCCGATTGTCTATCTCGACTCCACACTGCGAGCACGCGCTTGCGCGAGCAGCGACTCGACCCGCGCGAGCACGTCCTCCGGACGGTCGGCGACTCCGGCGAGCGGGATCTCGAGCTCGCGCCGCTCGTCGCGGAGGTGCACGACGAGGATGGGGATGCCTGCCAGGCGTTTGAGCGACACCGAGTCGATCTGCGCCCATTGCGCGTCGCGCATGCCGTCGGTCACGCCGTCCGCGTCGAACACGATCTCGAATCGAGAGCGTCGGAGCCAGTTTGCCGAGAGCGCGACCCACCCGGCGATCGCGAAGAGGCGGACGAAGGTGGGGACACCGAGGGCGCGACCAGGCTCGTAGAGCGCGTAGCCGGGTGGCCACGTGAGCCAGAGCATCGCTGCGACGAACGCGCCGAACATCAGGCAACCGACCAACGCCCCCCATCGCGAGCGGCGGAAGACCGTGCGCATCGCGGGCGTCGTGGACGGTACCGTCGTCATCGGCTCGACGTGAGCAACATTGCCTCTTTGCGCGCTTGGAGTATGAGCTCGGTCTTGCGGTCGTGGAGGCCTTCCTCGAGCCCGACTGGATAGCTGTGCGGGTTCAGGAACCTCCGTACCGCGGCGGGCAAGGCCGCGATCTGCTCGTGCGCACGTGCGCGCGCGACGTGAACGTCCGGCAGCGGACCTACGAGCGAGCCGCCATGGAAAACCGGCACGAGAAGGTCTTCGTAGGGCGTGCCCGCGGGAATCTCGCGCCGCCGCGTGGAGTCGAACGCGTCCACGAGCCGGAAGCGGTCGGGCTCCGGATGGCTCTCGTCCCAGACGACGTCGGCGAGGTGCCCTTCGGGCCCCCGGAAACGTCGTGTCTGCAATACACCCGGAGTAGATATTTTGATGGTTTGCTCGGACACCTTCAGCTTGGGCACCCAGCCGCCCTGCGCATCGCGGATCGCGGCGAGCTTGTAGACCCCACCGAGGGCGGGCTGGTCGCCACCGGTGACGAGCCTCGTGCCCACGCCCCAGATCCCGATGGGCGCTCCCTGCACCTTGAGGCTCTCGACGAGGTGCTCGTCGAGGTCGTTGCTCGCGACGATGGCGGCGTCCGCGAAGCCCGCCTCGTCCAGCATCTTGCGCGCGTCCTTGGCGAGCTCCGCGAGATCCCCGGAGTCGAGACGGATGCCGATCATCCGGTGCCCGCGGGCGGCGAGCTCCCTGCCGACGGTGATCGCGTTTCGCACGCCTTGGCGCGTGTCGTAGGTGTCCACGAGGAAGACGCAGTTGTTGGGCATCGCGTCCGCGTAGCGGCGGAACGACTCGAGCTCGTCGTCGAACAGCATCACCCAGGCGTGCGCGTGGGTGCCTCGCACGGGGATGCCCCAGTGTTTCCCCGCGAGCACGTTCGAGGTCGCTGCGCAGCCTCCGACGTACGCCGCACGGCTCGCGGACAATCCGCCGTCGATGCCCTGGGCGCGGCGGAGACCGAACTCGAGCACCGGATCGCCCTTGGCCGCGTGACAGACGCGCGCGGCCTTGGTGGCGACGAGCGTCTGGAAGTTCACGACGGTCAGCAGTGCCGTCTCCACGAGCTGCGCCTGCAGGATCGGGCCGCGCACGCGCACGAGCGGCTCGTGGGGGAAGACGACGGTGCCCTCGGGCACGGCGTCGACGTCGAGCGAGAGGCGCATCGACGAGAGGACGTCGAGGTAGCCGCGATCGAACAGCGGCGCACCGTCGTTGCCGCGCAGGGTCGCGAGGTGCTCGACGTCGCTCGCGTCGAAGCGAAACGCCGCGAGGTGCTCCGCCGCGGTGGCCAGGCCGCACGCGAGCGCGTAGCCCCCGCCGAACGGGCTCTTGCGGAACGTGAGATGGAAGACGCTCTCGGTGTCGGCGAGGCCGGCTCTCCAGTAACCGTAGGCCATCGTGAGCTGATAGAGGTCGGTCAGGAGCGCGAGCGACCCGCGATAGACGTCGGTCAACGTGGACATCGCGCGCACTGTCCATCGCCAGACGCTTGCCTGGAAGCCCCTTTGTCGTGGCACGCTGCCAGCCGATGCACCGCTCCTTTCCTTGCTGCCTGCTCTGCGTCGCGCTCCTCGCCTGTGGTGACGACGACGGTCCCTCGACGACACCGATGCCCGACGCGGGCGGGGATGCGACGGACGACGCTGCTCCGCCGCCCGAGGATGCGGGCAGCGACGCCGGCCCTCGCGACTGGCCGCCGATGACCGTGCCTTCGAGCGACGAGCCCGCCGAGGGCGTCGTGCGCGAGGTCTTCACGGTCGCGGGCAGCCATCCGGCGGCGAACCCGATGACGGGTGACGAGACGCCGACCGAGCTCGATCACACGACCGTCGTCCGTTACCGCGCCGCCGGCGCGCCGAGCGCGCGCAGCGTGATCGTCGCGATGCCGGGACTGTTGGCCGGCGCGGGGACGTGGCAATCGCTGGCGATCGCGCTCGTCCAGCGCGGCGCTTCGGGCGGCGGCGTCGAGGTCTGGGCGATCGATCGCCGCGGCAATCTCCTCGAGGATCACCGCGGCACCGACACGGCCGAGGCGGCGCAGGACGCCGAGATCGCACAAGGCTATTACTTCGGCGGCGACACCATCGGGGGTGTGGCGTTCGAGGGGCTGCGCACGCAAGGCGAGCTCGGGTACCTGAGCGAATGGGGCCTCGCGACGCACGTCGAGGACGTCCGGCGCGTCATCGCGCTCGTGCCCGAGGCGAGCCGTCGCGGACACGTGTTCCTCATGGGCCATTCGATGGGCGGCACCTTCACGCGCGCGTACGCGGCGTGGCGATTCGAGGACGGCACGCGAGGGGTGGACGAGCTCGCCGGGCTCATCGTGGTGGACGGAGGCGGTGCCGCCGCGGGCATCGACGAGGAGGAGTATCGCGCGGGCGGAGGCGGGATCGGCGCCTTGACCAATCCCGGGCTCGACCGCATCCGCGAGCGCACGCGGTTCCTCGAGCTCCCGATCCTCGGCGCTTCCGCGCTCGTGCGATTGCACGTCATCGCGCTGCGCGCGCTCTACGCCCCGACCGAGATCATCGAGGACGATCCGGGACGCGACCGATTGTCCGCTCTGCTGTTGTCGCTCGGGGACGACGAGGTGCCGCGCATGACCAATCGCGCCGTGCTCGGCTTCGCGCTCGACGATGCGTCGAGCGCGGTGACGTTCGCGGCGTGTGCGCTCGGGTCGTCCAGCGGCGGACCGCTGGGCCAGTTCACGAGCCCGTTCGGAGGCGCGACCCTGCTGCAGCCGACCGATCCGGAGGCGACCTACGACTGGGTCGATGCGCTCGACGCCGAGCCCGCCGAATGGACGCCGATCGAGCTATTGGCGCGATCGGCCTCCGAAGGCCGCACGGACTTCACGGAGTGGTATTTCCCGCTCCGCCTGCCGCTCGACCTCGGCGCCGTCGGCGACGGCAACTTGCCCGAGGACGGCTACTTCGCGGCGCAGGGCATCCGTGCGTTCGACGGTGAGCTCGTGGATGCGCCGCTTCTCGCGATCTCGTCCGAGCTCGTATCCGTGGAATCGTACGAAGCGGTGGGCCCGCTGCTGGCGCCGATCGGCGAAGGCCGTCCCGCCGCGGGCGCCGGCCGCGACGACGAGCGCGCGTTCCGCGTGCTCGACGTGCCCTCGATGACCCACGTCGATCCGCTCACCGCCGCGGATCGCCCGGAGAATCCCGTGCCCGACGCGATCACCGAATTCCTCGCGGAGCATTCCGAGGAGGGAACCGTCGCGGTACCGACGATGGAGGAATCGCGATGACGAAAGGATTCGACGGTCGAGCGAGCCGCCTGGGTGCACCCAAGGGGCTGCCGGAAGCGTTCGAGTGTGCACCCGGTGTGTGGGTCGACCGTCCGCTCATCGAGCTGCCGCCGTTCACCGACAGCAAGAAGCACGTGCTCGTGCGACCCCTGGCGCGCTCCGGGATCGCCGACGTCATCATCGGCTTCCACGAGGGCAAACAGGGCCAGGCCATCATCGTCAAAGCGTTCCGCAAGAACGACGCGGACACGCGGCAGATCGTCAAGGCCGCGGCCAAGCGCGCGCGCAAGCTCGACCACCCGGGCATCGCGAAGGTCGTCGATCTGCTGCTCTGGGGCGACCGGCTCTTCCTCGTGCGCGAGTATCTCGACGGCATCCCGCTCGAAGCGCTCATCCGCTCTGCGCTCCGCTCGGGCCCGCTCACGGTCGGCTTCGCGGTGCGCGTCGTGCTCGCGACGTGCCGCGTGCTGCACTACGCCTGGGCCGCGCCCGGAGCCGACGGCAAGCCCCCGCGGGTCCTCCACGGAGGCATCCACGCAGGCAACATCCTGCTCTCCAAGCGGGGTGATCTCGTCGTGACCGACTTCCTGCTCTCGTCTCCGTTGCTCGCGGATCCCGACGTCGAGCTCGACGAGGTCACCGACGTCCACGCCATCGGGATGCTGCTGCTGCGCATGCTCTCGGTGCGCCGTCGCAACGATGCCTCCAAGGGGGCGATCGTGCCGCCTCCGGAGGCCGTCGGAGAGCTGGTCGACGTGGGAGTCGATGCCGACCTCGTGCGTATCGTGGAGCGTGCGGTGGATCCCGACGCCGATCAGCGCCAACAGTCCATCTCCGAGATCGGCCGAGACCTGGAGTGGTACCTCTGGGAGCACCCCGATCGGGTGAACCTCTCGATCGAGGTCCTGCGTCTGGCGGCCGAAGCCGATCGGTCGCGGCTGCCGGGACAGCTCGGGCCCGGCATCTGGCTGTGGGACGCCAATCGTGCGCTGCAGGGTCCTTTCGATCCCGACGACGTCGTGCGGCGCGCCGACGAGATTCGAAGCGTCGGCCCCACGTGGGCGTGGACCGACGGGCAGAAATGCTTCAAGCCGCTCGAAGAGCTCGTGGAAGAGATGCAGGACGCCTGACGCCATGGGCGGCGACGGAGAGCACGCGGACGGCTCCGAGCAGGGCGAGCAGCCAGACGATGCGGAGGCGGGACCGCGGGGCAGTGACGAGATTCGCGTGCGGCGAATCCACCGCCGCGACCTGAACAGGACCTGGGAGTTCATCAAGATGGTCTTTCGCGACGTCAATCGCGAGACCGTCGAGTACCAGCGACCACGCAGCAAGCACCGCTTCCTCGAGATCTACGACGAGGAAGGGATCGAGCAGCTCCTGTTCGAGATCGGCAGCGAGATCGTCGGCTACGCCGAGTGCTCGTTCGACGCCGGCGGCAGCGACAATTGGATCAATCCCCGCTATTTCGACAAACGCGGGATGCGTCCGTTGTTCGTCGACGAGCTCGCCGTGCACCCCGATCAGCAGGGTCGCGGAGTCGGCTCGTTCATGCTCGAGCAGCTGCAGCATCTCGCCAAGATCCGCGGTTGCACGCATCTGGTGCTCGAGGTGGCCGAGAACAACAAAGCGGCACTGGCCTTCTACAAGCACCGCAACTTCCAGAAGCTCGACGCTGCCATCTTCATGGCGCAGAAGGTGGTCGTCGAGCCGGAGCTCCTGCCTCCGAAGAAGCTCCCACCC
>JADZFZ010001115.1 GCA_020854145.1 Deltaproteobacteria bacterium
ACGCGCGCGCGCTTCTGTGCTTGCTTGTGACCGTAAGCGACCGCGGCGGCGGTGGGCTCGTTGACGATGCGGTGCACGACGAGCTTCGCGTCCGCGGCGGCGCGGCGCACGGCCTCGCGTTGCACCTCGCTGAAATAGGCGGGCACGGTGATCACCGCCGCCTCGACGGGCGCGTTCAGGTGCTCCTCGGCGTTGGTGCGCACCTCTTCGAGGACGCGCGCGGCCACCTCGTCCATCGACACGACGCGATCGTCGATGCGCACGCCGAAGCGCTGGCCTTCGGCCTCGGCGAGCGGGTACGCGAAGTGTCGTTGCAGCTCCGCGGCGAGCTCCGCGCGGTACGTCCGACCGACCAGGCGCTTCGATCCGTAGACGGTGCGCAGCGGGTAGAGGACCTGGCGATCCGCCGCGCGCTGGCCGACGTGCGCCGTACCGTCGTCGTCGAACGTGATCATCGACGGGATCGTGTTGGTGCCCGTGCGGCCCGGGATGATCACGGGCTTGCCGTCTTGCACGTACGAGGCGCACGTGTTGGTCGTCCCGAGGTCGATGCCGATGATGACGCCCGGCTTGCGGACCTCGAGCGGGTGGATCGCCGGAGGTGGCTCGTCGGAGGCTCGTGCGCTGCTGCGCCGCTCCTCGGCGCGTGCGCGCGGACGGAGCGGCGGCGGGCCCTTCCTGTGCGCGGTCGCGGACGCGGCCGACGCGGCGGCAGCGGCTTCGGCGGCTTTGGTCGCGACCTCTGCGGCCGCGCTCGCCGCCTCGTCGGGAAGTGCCGCGAGCGATGCGACGAGGGCGAGGTCGATCCCGAGCGCGGAGAACGCGATCCCCATCCCGCGGGCCGGATCCACCCAGACGACGCGGGCCAGCCCGCTCGCGAATCGCTCGCCATCGTCGTCGAGCAGGTCGAAGCGCAGCTCGTCGCCGGCGCGCGCGACCGACGCGCTCGCGACGAGCGCGCCCGAGCCGCTCACGTCGCGGAGGCGATCGATCTGCTCGTCGGCGCGACCGACGATCGTCCACGCGATCCGCGCCGAGCTCGAGAGCCTCGGGTGCTTGCGTCGATCGTCGGAGCCCGCCACCGCGAGCCAGGATAGCGGATTGACGCGCGGAGCCGCGGTGGCAAGCTTCGGCTCCGATGCGCCGCCTGTCGCTCGACTCACGCACGCCCTTCCGCGCGGGATCATCCGCGACGGAAGTGGTGTGTCCGGAGGAGCGAGAGGCATGAAGACGCGCGCGTAACCGACGCCTCGAGATCGCGAAGACCCCCTCCGGCCACCGTGCCCGAGGGGGTTTTCGTTTTCGCGTCGACGCGCACGAGGCGCACGTCACCGGAGAGCGAACATGGAGAAGCTGCATCTCAACGTCGGAACCATCGGTCACGTCGACCACGGCAAGACCACGCTCACGAGCGCCCTCACGAAGACGATGGCGCTCGACGGACGAGGTCGCGGGCTCGATCTCGCGGAGATCGACTCGGCGCCGGAGGAGCGCACGCGCGGCATCACGATCAACCTCGCGCACGTCGAGTACGAGAGCGAGACGCGCCACTACGCCCACGTCGATTGCCCGGGTCACGCCGACTACGTGAAGACCATGATCACCGGTGCGTCGCAGATGGACGGCGCGGTGCTGCTCGTCGACGGCTCGCAGGGGCCCGAGAAGCAGACCCGAGAGCACGTCCTGCTCGCGCGGCAGGTGGGCGTGCGCCATCTCGTCGTCTTCGTGAACAAGGTCGACGTCGCGGACCCGGAGCTCCTCGAGCTCGTCGTGCTCGAGACGAAGGAGCTGTTGCGTGCGCACGGCTACGAAGGTGCGCCCGTGGTGACGGGCTCGGCGCTCGGGGCGCTCGAGGCCATCGCCGCGGGTGACGCGAGGCACCCGTACGTCGAGGGCATCCGAGCGCTCGTGCGTGCGCTCGACGTGCACGTGCCCGACCCGGTCCGGGACCTCGAGGGGCCGTTCCTGATGGCGATCGAGAACGTCTTCACGATCAAGGGCCGCGGCACGGTCGTCACCGGCCGTGTCGAGCGCGGCGTGATCGCCGCGGGCGCGCCCGTCGAGATCATCGGCCTCGCGGATCCGCGCCCCGTCGTCGTGACCGCCATCGAGTCGTTCCATCGCGAGCGCTCGGAGGCGCGCGCCGGCGAGAACGTCGGGTTGCTCCTGCGTGGCGTCCGTCGCGAGGAGATGGTGCGCGGGCAGATCGTGGCGCGTCCCGGCAGCGTGGCGGCCCACGAAGCTGGAGAGGCCGAGATCTTCGTGCTCTCGGCCGCCGAAGGGGGTCGTCACACGCCCTTCGCGTCGGGCTCCATGCCCGTCTTCTTCTTCGGACCGACGGACGTGACGGGCACGGTGGTGCTCGGCGAAGGCGAGCTCGTACGACCCGGCGATCGCGCCGAGGTCGGCTTTCGTCTCCTTCGCCCGATCGCCTTCGAGCCCGGCATGCGCTTCGCGCTGCGCGAGGGCGGCCGCACCGTCGGCGCGGGGATCGTGACGCGCGTCGCCGAGTCGTAGCGACGTGAGAGACGTCGCGATCGGGTCGGGGGCTCGTACGGGGGGCGGTGGCTGAGTCGGGAGGAGCGCGCTCGTGACGGTGCGCGCTCCGCCCGCGTCTTCGCTCGCTCGGCGGGTGGTCGCGATCAGAGCTGCGTGAGGAGCGCGAACGCGACCTGCTCGCCGCGTGCGCTGCCCATCGCGGCGCGTCCCGTCCACACGCTCGTGAGCTCGACGCCGAGCGTCAACGGGCCGAAGGTCGCGCCGAGCGCTGCGTAGATGGCTCGCGCGTTCGTGATGGCCCCGGTGGGCAGCGCGGATCCCTCGGGCGCGCGGGGATCCTCGATCCCGCCTCCGAAGTGGAAGGCGAGCGGAGGGATGCGAACGGAGAGCTGGCACCAGCCCCCGATCACGGGCACGGGCTCGTCTCCGACGACGTCCGCGTCGACGAAGAAGCCGTCGAGATCCTGGCCGACGTAACCTTCGGCACGGAGCGCGAGCCACTCGAGCACGGGCGCGTCGAGGTCGAACGCCGCCGCGTACGAGGTGACGGTGGCGGGCGGCGCCGTCGAGCCCTCCTCGACCATCGACTCGTCGCGGCCGTAGTGCACCGAGGCTCCCGCGGTGATCGCGCGGTCGTCGGTCAGTCGCAGCGCGTACGCGGCGCGCGCCTGCAGCGAGGGCGACCCCGAGCGATCCGCGCGACCGGGAGCGCGGCCGACGACGAGACCCGACGCCGAGGCCTCGACCTGCCCCGCTCCGGCGGGTGCCAGCACGGCCGCCTGCAGGAGCAGCCCGCGCACGCGAAGATCCACGCGCACCTGCGGGATGCGCGCCCAGGCGTTGCCCGCGCTCTGGAAGCCGGCCACCGCGACGTGCGTCATCGAGAACGGGTTGAGCGGCGCGAGCACCATCGTGTCTTGTCCGACGACGATCGAGATCGGACCGTAGGTCGCGCTCAGCAAGAGCAGGCGAAGCCGCACGTGGGGCATGAAGTAGGTGGTGTCGTTGCTCGCGTAGTAGCCGCCGAAGAAGTCGACCTCACCGACGGCGGCGACCTCGTCGGCGGCGATCGCGCGGGCGACGGCGGGCGCGCGCATGCGAAGCCCGAAGCGGCTCTGACGCGTGGTCGCGCCGAAGGACGACTGCGTGCCGCCGCTCGCCAGCGTCGGGGCGTCGGCGCTCGAGAGAGGCGCCGTGTTCCAGTAGAAGCTCGTCGCGACAAGCGCGTACGGAACGAAGTGCACGGCCGCCGGCTCGTCGCGGCGCGCGTCGCGGGGCGTCTGTGCGCGCGCGCGGGTCGAGACGGCGACCGACGCGACGACCGCGAGCGCGCAGGCGATCGCGCCCCTCGACGGAGCTCGGCGCGAACGGATGGGACGCGACCGCGCGCGGCGGCACGCCCCGACGCGGCGCCCTCCAAGAGGGTCGCGAGCGGCGATACTCTGTCGCCAGGGAGAGACGGGGGATGGGGGCGCTCGATGACTGTGCGGCACGGCCGTTCGTCCACGCGTGGCACGGCGCACGCCAGCGGTGCGCCCGCGGTCCTTCGTGCGCAAGGGCGCCCGCGGGTAGCGCATCGCGGTGCGCTCGAAGCGCAAGTTGCGCAATGCGCACGACAGCGCACCGGCGGCGCGCGCACGTCTGCCCGCGCGGTCCGGTTCGTGCTCGACGCGCGGGCGTGGGGCTCGGGGCAATGTCGGCAGCGCGCGTGCTGGGGATCGCGACCGTCGCGGCGGTCGGCCTCGCATGCACACCGACGCCCACGGAGCTCGAGCAGGAGCGTCGCAGCCGCTTGCCCGACAGCGCGTTCGCGACCTCGGAGGATCCGATCGAGCCGATCCCCACGCGCACCGGAGCCGACCCTCGCAAGGTTGCGCTCGGGCGAGCGCTCTTCTCGGATCCCATCCTCTCGGGCAACGGCTCGACGTCGTGCGCGAGCTGCCACGTCCTGTCCGAGGCCGGCATCGTCGCGGGCGAGGCGCGCTCCACCCATCCTCGCGACGACACGGGCCCCTACAACGTGCCGACGGTCTTCAACGTCGCGTTCAACGCGCGGTTCAACTGGACCGGCCGGTTCGCCACGCTGGAAGACCACCTGCGCGCATTGCTCCTCAATCCCGAGGTCATGGACGCGGGCACGTGGGAGGAGCTGCTGCCGCGCGTGCGGCGCAAGTACGAGCGACGTTTCGTGGAAGCGGGCTATCCGTCGGTCTCCGAAGCCACGCTGATCGACGCGATCGTGACGTTCCAGCGATCCCTCGTGACGCCGAACGCGCGATTCGATCGGCATCTCCGCTCCGAGGAGGTGCTCAGCGAGGAGGAGCTGGAAGGCTACGAGGCGTTCAAGTCGGTGGGCTGCATCAGCTGCCACCAAGGCATCAACGTCGGGGGCAACGTCTTCCAGCGCTTCGGTGTGATGGAGGATGCGTTCGAAGGCCGGACCGTGGGCCGGCGCGACATGGGGAGGTTCCTGCTCACGGGTCGACCGAGCGACGTGCACGTCTTTCGCGTGCCGAGCCTGCGCAACGTCGCGGTGACCGCACCCTACTTCCACGACGGCTCGGCGCGCACGCTCGAGGACGCGATCACGCGGATGGCGGCGGTGCAGCTCGGCTACGTGCTGCCCGGCCCGCAGGTCGCGAGGATCGCCGCGTTCCTGCGCACGCTCACCGGCGAGTACGAGGGCGTGTCGGTCGGGGAGAGTCGCCGATGACGACGCTGCGCAGCCTGCGCCTGGCGTGGATCGCCGTCGTCCTGGCGCTGATCGCGGCGACGGGCTTCGCATGGCTGCGCCAGCCGGACGACGACGAGCACGCCAGCTACTCGCGGCATCTCCAGAGCGCGCAAGCGCTGGACACGCGGCTGAACGAGGAGGTCGCGAAATCGCGCCTGGGGATCGTGAATCACTACGACCGGCTGGTCGCCGTGTGGGACGACATCGCGGCGCTCGAGCGCGAGCTCGGCGACACGCCCAGCCTCGTCGACGCGACGGGACGCGCCGAGATGGCCCCGCGGCTCGCCGCGTACCGTGCCGCGCTCCGTCACAAGGAGACGCTCGTCGAGTCGTTCAAGACCGAGCAAGCCGTGCTCCGCAGCTCCGTCCGCGCGTTCCCCCTCGCGGTGGCTCGTGCACGCGATGCGACGCGTGACGATCCCGCCGCGGCGCCGTTTCGCGAGGCGCTCACGCAGCTCGAGCACGACGTGATGCTCACGCTGGTGGCTCCGAGCCGGCTCGACGCGGAGCGCGCGCGCTGCGCGTTGGTCGGGCTCGACTCGCCCGAGCGGCCGATGCTCCCGGCGACCTTGAGCGCCTGCGCGCGCGGCACGGTCGCGGGCCTCGATGCGCGGCGTGATCTCGTCGCGCCCGTGCTCGTCCACGCAGCGGTGGTGGTGGAGCGTCAGCCTCGTGTCGAGCGGCTCGTGAGCTCCATCGTGACGCAGCCCGTTCGTGCGCGCGCCTCGGCCGTGCTCGAGAGCTACACGGCGTCGTACGAGCGCGCGTCCGCGTCGTCGCGCATCGCGTGGCTGCTCGTCTACGGGCTCGTGATCGCCGCGCTCGCCGCCGGCGCAGCCGACATCATCGCGCGGCTGACCGGCTCCAAACGCGCGCTCGAGGACGCGCACACGCGCCTGTCGAACGCGCTGGCCGAGCTGCGCGTCGAGCGAGACCGCGAGATGGAGCTCGCCGCGCTCAAGAGCCGCTTCGTCGCCATGACGTCGCACGAGTTCCGCACGCCGCTGAGCGTCATCCTCTCGTCGGCGGAGCTGCTCGAGGCCTACGGAGATCGCTGGCCGCGCGAGAAGCAGCTCGGTCACCTGCGGCGGATGCAAGACTCGGCCAAGGGGATGTCGCGCATGCTCGACGGAGTGCTGCTCATCGGCCGCGCCGAGGCCGGTATGCTCGAGCTGACGCCGCGCCCGGTCGAGCTCCATCCTCTGTGCGACGAGCTCGTCGAGCAGGCGCGTCTGCTCGTCGGCAGCGAGCGGAGGCTCGACTACGTGAACACGGCACCCGAGGAGCCCGTGTGGCTCGACGAGAAGCTGCTGCGGCACGTGCTGACGAACCTCTTGTCGAACGCGTTCAAATATTCGCCCGACGACGCGCCGGTCACCTTCGTCGTGGGGCACAAGGACGACGCCGCGACGTTCGACATCAAGGACCGGGGGATCGGGATCCCGGACGAGGACCGCGATCGTCTGTTCGAGGCGTTCCATCGTTGCGCGAACGCCGGATCGGTCCCCGGCACCGGGCTCGGCCTGGCCATCGTCAAGAGCGCGCTCGACGTCCACGGCGGCGCGATCTCGGTGCAGAGCGAGATTGGACGAGGAACGCACTTCCACGTCGAGGTGCCCTACCGACAGGTCGACGCATGAAGAGACGAGTGCTCGTGATCGAGGACGACGACGCGATCCGCTCCAACATCCTCGAGCTCCTCGAGGAGGAGGGATACGACGGCATCGGGGCGGCCGACGGCAAGTCGGGGATCGGGTCCGCGCTCGGCTCCTCTCCGGACGTGATCGTGTGCGACATCATGATGCCGGTGATGGACGGCTATCAGGTGCTGAGAGCCATCCGCGACTACCCGGACACGGCGGCGGTCCCGTTCATCTTCCTCACCGCCAAGTCGCAACGCGCGGACATGCGTCTCGGCATGAACCTCGGCGCCGACGACTACGTGACCAAGCCCTTCACGCGTCACGATCTGCTGGGCGCGATCTCCACGCGCCTCGAGCGACAGCAGGTGCTCGTCTCCGCGCAGCCCGAGCGCACGTCGGCTCCGCCCGTCGGTCCGGCGGACACGACCGGGCTCGTGGTGTCGGCCCCGCGGATGAAGGAGCTCTACGCGCAAGCGAGCCGCGTAGGCGCTGGCTACTTGAGCGTGCTGCTGCTCGGCGAGACCGGCGTGGGCAAGGACGTGCTCGCGCACGTGATCCACAAGGCGTCGCCTCGCGCCTCGCGCCCGTTCGTGCCGCTCAACTGTGCCGCGTTCGCGGACACGCTCCTCGAGAGCGAGCTCTTCGGGCACGAGAAGGGCGCCTTCACGGGCGCGGTGCAGTCGCAACCGGGGCTCTTCGAGACCGCCGCGGGGGGAACGGTGTTCCTGGACGAGGTGGGCGAGCTGCCGCGCACCGTGCAGGCGAAGCTCCTGCGTGTGATCGAGGACTGCCGCGTGATGCGCGTCGGCGGCCGGGCGCCGCGCGAGGTCGACGTCCGGTTCATCGCGGCGACGAACCGCGACCTCGAGCGCGACATCGCGGCCGGGACGTTCCGGCAGGATCTCTACTTTCGCATCGCGGGCGCCACGCTGACGGTGCCGCCGCTCCGCGAGCGACGCCAGGAGATCGCGCCGCTCGCGCGCCGCTTCGTCGCCAACGCGTGCCGCCGCATGGGTCACGCCGCGGCGCCGGCGATCACCGACGACGCGCTGGCGGCGTTGGAGCAATACGATTGGCCCGGCAACGTGCGCGAGCTGCGCAACGTCATGGAGCGCGCGGTGACGCTCTCGGCCGTGCGCGAGATCGGCTCGGCGCACCTGCCGGACAACGTGCTGCACCCGCGCCGCGACTCGATCGACGGAGGCGCCGACGTACGGCTGCGCAGCGAGCTCGTCGGGCTCGAGCGGCAACGGATCATCGACGCGCTCGACGAGTGCGGCGGCAACCAGACGCGCGCGGCCGAGCGGCTCGGCGTCTCGCGGCGCACGCTCCTCTACCGTCTCGACGAGCTCGATCTGCCGCGGCCGCGAAAACGTCTCTGAGGCCGCGGGTCCGACCGCGTGTCTCGAATGTCCTTGCGAACCGGTCGCGGAGTGCGGTCTCGTCGCGGTCGTGCCCACCGACCCGACCGTCCTCCTTCTCGGCGCTACCGGACGCACCGGTGGTCGCGTGCTGCGGCAGCTGCTCGATCGCGGCGTCCGCGTGCGTGCCATCGTGCGATCGCGCGCGAAGCTTCCGGCGGGCGTCGTCGAGAGCCCCGGCCTGACGGTCGTCGAGGCCAGCTTGCTGTCGCTCTCCGACGACGAGCTCGAGCGCCACGTTCGCGAGTGCGACGCCGTCGTGTCGTGCCTGGGGCACGTCCTCGATCTCCGCGGCATCTTCGGCCCCCCGCGCGACCTCGTCACGCAGGCGGTCAGGCGCGTCTGCCGCGCCATCCACGCGACGGCTCCTGCCGCGCCGACCAAGCTCGTGCTCATGAGCAGCGTGTCGGTGAATCGCCCGAAGCGCCTCGACGCGCGGCGGGGCACGATCGAGCGCGCGTTGCTCCGCGCGCTCCGTGGGGTGGTGCCGCCGCCCGCGGACAACCAGCGAGCCGCGGACTTCCTCGTCGCACACGTCGGGCCGGACGACCCCGACGTGCAGTGGGTCGTCATCCGACCGGACTCGCTCCTCGAGGGCGAGGTCTCCGAGTACGTCGTGCACGAGGGCATCGTGAACAGCCTCTTCTCGCCCGGCAGCTCGAACATGGCCAACGTCGCGCACTTCATGTGCGAGCTCGTGACGAAGCCCGAGACGTGGCGCGAGTGGCGCTCGAAGATGCCCGTCGTCGTCAACGCATGACGCGGATCACCGTGGCTCGGATGGGCGCCGCCGAGCGCTCGCGCAGGGGCGCGTAGACCGCGATCGGCATCGCGTCCTCCTGCGCGTTCCCGCGCGGCCGACCGATCTCAGACGATGCGCTTGCGGCGGTCGGCGCGGCGTTGCGCCGGATCGGGAGCGGGCGGCGTGCCGGGCTCGGCGGCTCGCGCGACGGGTGCCGCGGGTGGCGGTCGCAGGGAGGTTCGCGCCGGACGCTTCGCGGGGACGACGGGATCCGGCAGCGTGGGCACGGGTGGCGGGACCGGCGCGCG
>JADZFZ010001116.1 GCA_020854145.1 Deltaproteobacteria bacterium
AGCACGCTGTCGCCGGCGTCTTCGCCGAGCGCGAGGTGGTCGTGGAGGAAGTTGCGCGCGGCATCGCGCGTGATCTCGTGCAGCGCGCGCCACGACGGCTGCTCGTCGAGCGGCGCATCGAAGAGGCGCTCGATCCACGCCGAGTAGAGGTTCTCGTGATCGCGGTCCCACGCCGAGGTCGAGCGCCACGCGGCGTCGCGCGGGGGCGCACGGCGTCGGCGCGCGAACGAGCCGACGGGGATCTCCTTGCACGCGGTGATCGTCGCGCCGGTGCCGAGCGCCGCGCGGTGCGCGCCCGCGCTCGTGGCGGGGACCTCGACGTGCCACCAGTACGGCGGGCCGCCGCGTCGCAGCGTCGAGGTCGCGAGCGCGCGACCGTCGGGACCGAGGATCGACAGCGCCGCGTCGATGGGCCGATCGGAGACGGCCATCACGCGCACGGCGCGACCGATCGACGGCGAGCGCGGGCTCACGAAGAGCGCGACGTCGGACGCACCGGCGCAGCGCGTGATCGCGGACGGATGGGGCGGCGCGACGGGCGCGGGCGCGTCGCCGGACGCGGTCGCCGGGGTCGCGGGCGCAGTCGCGGGTGCGTCGCGCGTCGCGGCGACGGGCTCGCGTCGAGACGGCGCGAGCGGCACGTCGTCGCGGGCGGAGATGCGAGGTGCGGTGGCCGGCGCCGGACGACCCGAGCACGCGGCCGACGCGGCGAGCGCGAGCACGAGCGACAGACCGAGGGGGGACGGCGTCCGTGCGCCCCGAGCGACGAAGAGGGTCGTGGTCGTCGCTGCCGAGCCTGCCCGAGGATTCGACGAGCTCGGCACGAACCGCCTCTCGTCGGGGACCGAGAACGACCGGCGCACGGGTCGACTGTGCTCGACGAGCCGTCGCCCGGGCAAACGAATGGTCAGCCCGTGGCGCGGCGCACGAGCGCGTCGAGCGCCATGGCCGTCTCGGTGCGCGCCACGACCGTGAGCGGCGCGCGCGGGTCGCCCTCGCGCGAGAGCGTGTGCGCCGCGCCGGACCAGATGCGATCACAGGTCGAGCCGAGCGACGCGCGCAGCGCTTCGAAGGTGGCCGCGTCGTTCGGGGCGTGGAGCCGGTCGGGGAAGCGGAAGAGCAGCTCGCGCGTGTCGAAGCGCAGTGGGGCGAGCGAGCCGTCCGACTCGAGCAGGTGCGCGGCGCGAAGCGCTCGGCGGGTCGCGTCGTGGATGCGCTCGCCGAGGTCGTCGGAACCGCCGCGTTTGCGCGTGTAGAGCAGGCCCGCGCGCCCCTCTCCGAGGTCGTACCCGTAGTCGGACTCGTGGCCGATCAGCAGGACGCCGGGACCGCGGGGCACGTGCCCATAGTCGGTGACGTCGATGAGGAGCTCGTCGATCGCGTGCGTCTGGATCCAGCGGTGGAACACCGGGATCACCGCACGCGACGGCACGTCGGTCGCCGGGCTGGCGAAGAGCTTCACCTGGATGCGGGTCGGGGCGCGCACGGCGAGGCCGTCTATGCCGTGTCCATCTTCGTGTAGCAAGCGTGCGCGGCGTCGATGAAGAGGGAGGCCTCCTCGATCTGGCGGTGCGCGACGTCCGGGGCGACGTCGTCGTACGACGCTTCGTGCGCGCGAAAGAGCGACTGCGCGAACTTGTCGCCGGCGAAGGGATCGTGGAACAGGCCGGTGTCGTGGAAGTGCTTGCGGAACTCCGCCACGATGACGTCGGCCTCGTCGGAGACGTCCTGGTTCTGGGTACGCGCGAGCGATTGAGCCGCCGTGAGCATCGCGCCGAACGCACGTCGGGCGGCCGCCGACGGTTGCCCGGCATCGAGCAGCATCTGCGCCTCGAACACCTCGCGTTCGCTCGCGGCCAGACCGAACTGCACGAAGGGCACGACCTCGCCGGCGCACTCGCCGACGCCCATGTCGCCGGTCGTGTACTCGCGAGGGTCGCCCCAGTCCGAGTAGAGGTCGCTCTCGAGCTCGTGGGAGCCGACCACCGTGAGGTCCTCGAGGAGCTGCTTGACCTTGAGCTTGCCGATTCGCTGGACGAACGCCTGGAAGGTCTCGTCGGGTCGCTTGCTTCGCGCGTAGAGGTCGGTGATGCGGTCGACGGCTTCGGGGATGCGCTTGGACGGGACGGCTCCGATGGCGAGACCGTAGGCTCCCGCGTTTCGTGTCGTCTCACCGCCGAGCACGATCTGGAAGTGCGGCACGCGATGGTTGCCGACCTTGCGGGCGACGCCGAGCAGGCCGATGTCCGCGATGTGGTGCTGGCCGCAGGCGTTGAAGCAGCCGCTCGCCTTGACTTGGAGGCGGCGCACCGACGGGTCGAGCTCGCGTTTCGCGAGGTGCTCGGAGAGCACCGACGAGAGGCCGCGCGAGCTGGAGATCCCGAGCTTGCACGTGTCGGTGCCAGGGCACGCGGTCACGTCCGTGATCGTGTTGGCCCCCGGCGAGGCGAGCCCCGCGTCGCGCAGCGCCTCGTACACGGCCGGCGCTTCGGCGTCCGGCACCCAGCGCAGCACGATGTTCTGATCGACGGTGGTGCGGATGGTGTCGCCGCAGTGCCGGCGCGCGATGTCGGCGAGGGCGCGCGCCTGCGCCGCGGTGAGATCGCCGAGCGGCAACGTGATCGTGACGACCGAGTAGCCGAGCTGCCGTTGCGGTCGGACGTTGGTGGCGCTCCACGCGGCGAAGCCCGCCGGGAACGTGCCGATGCCGAGGGTGCTGCCGGGCTTGAGCGGGCGCTCCTCGTGCTTCGCGAGGTCGTCGAGGAACGTCGTCCAGCGCGCGTCGGCAGGCAGCTTGGCGCGCTCCTCGCGCACGAGGCGCACGAGCTCGTCGAAGCCGAGCTTCTCCACGAGGAACTTCAGTCGCGCGCGGCCGCGGTTCTTCTTCTCCCCGAGACGCGCGAAGACGCGCGCGAGCGCCTGCGCGAAGGGCAGCGCCTCGCCCTCGGCCATGAAGTCGTCGACGAGCTTGGCCTGGTGGGGCAACGAGCCGAGGCCGCCGCCGAGGTACACGGCGAAACCGCGCTCGAGCGTGCCGTCCCTCCCGGTGCGCGAGCGTGCGACGTAGCCGAGGTCGTGCATGTGCACGAGGCCGCATGCGTGATCGGCGCAGCCGGAGAAGGCGACCTTGAACTTGCGCCCGAAGTCCTGCGTATCCGGATGACCCAGCAGGAAGTACGTGAGCGCGTGAGCATACGGCGTGACGTCGAAGCTCTCGTCGGTGCAGACGCCGACGTACGGGCATGCGGTCACGTTGCGCACGGTGTTCCCGCACGCTTCGCGCGTCGTGATGCCCGCGGCGGCCAGACGCCGCATGAGGTCCGGTGTGTCGTCGATGTGGACGAAGTGCAGCTGGAAGTCCTGGCGCGTGGTGACGTGAAGGATGCCGTCCGAGTAGTCCTCGGCGACCTCCGCGAGCGTCTCGAGCTGCGCGGCCGTCAGGCGTCCGAGGGGGATCTTGATGCGCTGCATGCCGGGCGCGTCCCACATCGTGTGGGGACCCTTCGTCGGCACGTCGGGGAACGCGAGCGACTGCGAGACGAGCCCGTCGTGACGTTGCCCGTTGTCGTAGCGTTGGCCGTACGCGCCTCGGCGGAGCCTCGTCTCCGCGAAGAGACGCTCCTCGATCTTGCCCTGCTTGCGGAGCTCGAGCTGCGTCTCGAAGATGTCGATCTCACGGCCGAGATCGGGGTCGATGCGGTCGGCGAGCAGCTCCTTCCAGGACGCGGGCGAGGCGGGAGGTTCGGCGGTGGCCATGGGTCAGCGCTCTATGTGGTACGACGCCGGATCGTCAAGCGTGGCCGCGGTGCGTACGCGAGCGCATCCCTCCCGAGCTCCGGCCCCGCCTCCCTGCTACGCGGGAAGAGCGGGCGTCGCCGCAGGTCTGGACGCGGCGACCTCGGCCGAGCGCCCGCGGTGGCGCGCGTAGATGTCGAGCACCCATCGGAAGCCCGCGCGGTCCGCGACGCTCGTGCGGAGCTCGACGAGCTCGGGTGGCCAGGGCTCGGGCAGCGGGTAGGGGAACTCGGGCGGCCGGATGATGGCGGTCATGACGGCGGCGGCGGCGAGATCCGCGACGCCGAAGTGGTCGCCGACGAGGTAGCCGCGCGGTCCGATCTCGGCTTCGAGGCGGTCGAAGTACGTGCCGAGGCGCGTGCGGGCCACCTCGAGCTGGGCGTCGTCCACGCCCATGTTGCTGCGGAAGAGCGGGCGCATCAGCGGGAAGCACGCGCGCCAGAGACCACGCGTAGCGCTCGAGGCCCCGTCCGTCGACATGCGTGCGCAGTCGGCGGGGCGCGAGAGGTACGTGGACCAGAACAGGCGTCGGAGCGCGGGCGCGACCTCGTCGTCGAAGAAGGCCTCGATCGCGTCTGCACGGGCGCGTTGCGCCGGATCGAGCGGGAACAAGGGCGGATCGGGGCGCAATCGCTCGAGCTCGCGCAGGATCGTGCCCGAGCCGACGACGGGCTTGCCGTCCATCAGGAGCACCGGCAGCTGGCTCTGCCCCGTGAGCCAGCGGACCTTCGGGACGTGGAAGCCGGGCACCAACGACTCGCGTAGGTGCGGCCACCGCTTGTGGTCGAGCGCCCACCGGACCTTCTCGTTGTAGTGCGAGACGCGGAAGTGCAGCAGGCGAGGCAGCGTGGTCATGGCGTCGCTCCGAGCGGTCTCCGACGTTGGAGGAACCTCTACGCTCGCACCAGGTAGAACGTTCGGTCAAGTGCCGTAGAACGATCGGTCTAGCGAGCTCGGGAGCGCCGTGCACCGCCCCGCACGTCGGTGGTGGGATCGTCGTCGCGCCCGTGCACCCGGATGGCTCTCACATGCGCGGGCGCACGCGGCTCGCGTCTCGATGCGTCGGGTTGACGCCGGACAGGTCGTCGGTGTGGCGCGTGGGCTTGCATAGGCCGATGGCGGACAAGAGACTTCGGTGCGGCGCGTTGGCCTTGGTCGTCTTCTGCGTCGGCGCCGCGTGTGGCGACGACGACGAGCCCACGGACGCCGGGAGCGCCGCCGATCGCGCGTCACCGGTGGACACGGGAGCCGCCGATCGCGACAGCGGTCATGTCATCTGCGCGTTGCCCGGGGGCGGCGAGTGCCATCAGGGAGACACGTGCGAGACGGGGACGTGCCCCGACGGCACCCCCGTGACCTGCATGTGCCTGCCCGACGGCACGTTGGGCCGATGCACGGGAGCGTGTCCGCCGGACGACGCGGGAGCGCCCGCGCTCGACGCGGCCACCGCAGATGCGGAGGTGGACGCCAGCCACGGTCACTGACTCGGAGAGCGGGAGAGCCGACGACGGAGGGACGATGCGAACAGACAGCACCGGTCGATGGGCGATGGCGGTGATCGCCGCAGGCATCGTGGCAGGATGCGACGCGCCCGAAGGCATCATTCGAATCCATTTCGAGCTGTCGCCTCCGGCCGCCGTCGACTTCGGCGCGCAGGACCCGCCGCCGATCGATCCGATGGCGGTCTCGGATGCCGCAGGATCGATCGAGACCGAGCCTGCCGAAGGTCATCTCGCCGTGGCGCTCTCGGGCCTTCCGCTTCCCGCGTCCGAGCACGTCCTCTATCGGCTTTGGGTTGCGAGCGACGAGCACGACGCGGCATGGGTGTTCGCCGCGGAGCTCCGGCCCGCGCCGTCCGGCGCCGCATCGCTGCAGATCGACCAGACGGAGCTCGGGATGGAGCTCGTCATGCTGCGCTCCGCCATCCTGACGCTCGAAGGTCACGGAGACGTCGGGCCAGGTTCCGCGATCATCCTGGCGGGCGCCGCGAGCGAGCACGAAGACGAAGAGACCCCTGCCGCCGGAGGCGACGGCGGGGGCGGGCACACGCACTGATGCGCACCCTCGCTCGCATCGGCCTCGGCTCGGCGCTCGCGGCGCTCTCCGTGGCCATCACGCTGCTGATCGATTCACGCGCACAGGCGATCCCCGCGTTCGCGCGTCGCTACCGGACGAGCTGCCGAACGTGCCACGCATGGAGCTTCCCGTACCTGAACGCCTCGGGAACACGCTTCCGGCAGAACGGCTACCAGCTTCCGGACGGGGCCGAGGATCCAGCTCGCGCCGCCTCCATGATCGAGCCGGGCACGATCGACGAGCGGACGGCCATCTTCTCGACGCCGCCGCTTTCGGTGCGAGCCCGCCTGCTCGCGGAGTGGATCGAGGATGCGGAGGGTGACCAGCGGTTGGACGCGAGCGTCCCGTACGCGCGCCTCGCCGGCGGGGGCAGCCTCTACGAGGACGTCTCGCTGGTGTTCTCCGCGGACGTCGCTCCCAGCCCAGCGCTCCACTTCCTGACCGTCGGGCTCCACGACGTGCTGCCGCGAGGTGGGATGTCGGTCGTCGCGGGACAGCTGCTCCTGACGGGGCTGCAGCGACCCGGGCACCGTTCGATCACGCGGCTCGCGAGCCCGCTCGCGCAGGTCTCCGTGGGCGACAATCCGTTCCAGCTCGAGGGCATGCACGTCGGGGTGTCGGTCCAGGGGCGGCCCGGATGGGGTGCGCTCGCGTACGAGCTCGCCGTGGCCAGCGGCGCTCCCGGTGCCGCGAATCAGACGGGGTTCGGTGCGCCGGGCGTGTTGGGACGGCTCTCGCTGACCACCGGCGAGCACACCGTCGGCGCGTTCGGGTACGGAGCCGTGGCGCGGCTCCGGGTCGACCGTGGCGGCATCGAGCGCGAGTGGGACGACCGCTTCGTCGTCACCGGCCTCGATGCCGAGCTGTCGGTGTGGAGGCTCCTCTTCTACGTCGCGGGAGTGCTCGGCGTGCACGACGACCCGGTGGGCCAGGGCGAGGCCACTCGCTACGTGGGCGTTCGCGCCGAGGCCCTCTGGGCGATCACCCAGGAGCTCTCCGTGATTGCGCGCTACGACGCGGTGGAGAGCTCCGACGCGTCGCTCCGTCACCGGCTCGCGACCCTGCACGCCGGCTACCTGCTGCTCACGAGCTTGCGGATCTCCCTCGAGGCTTCGGCCGACCTGGTCGCGCTGGCGGAGCACGACCACGACGCCGAGCGGCGCGACGAGACCCGGTTCGTCGCCATGCTGGAAGGTGCGCTGTGAAGCGACGAACGACCGTCCTCTGGGTCGGCGCGCTCGCGCTGGTCGGTGCGGGGATCGCGCATGCGCAGCTCACTCCGTCGGGCGACCCCGCGACCGATCCGGCGACCCCTTCTTCCGACGCGGGCGTGCCCGCGCTCGACGCCGGCGACACGGCGGGCGACCGCGAGGCCGCACCCTCCGTCACCTCGACCCCGGCCGAGCCAGCAGCATCCGACGATCGGCCCGCGCCGCGCGCCCCGGTGCGGGCCGCGCCGTCTCCCTACCGAGTGACGCCCGAGCTGGTGCGGCTCGGCCGACGTGCGTTCGCGGATCGGTGTACCGAGTGCCACGGGACGGCTGGACGCGGCGACGGCCCCGATGCGCGATTCTTGTCGCCCCCGCCGCGCGATCTGACGCGCGGCGTTTTCGCGATCCGGTCCACGTTGAGCGGGCAGCTGCCGACCGATTGGGACATCTACCGCACGCTGCGACGCGGGATGCCCGGCACCGGGATGCCGGCGTGGTCGGGCGTGCCCGAGCGCGAGCTCTGGGCGCTGGTCGCGTTCATCAAGACCCTGTCTCCGCGCTTCAGGGACGAGTCGGCGGGCGAGCCGATCATCGTGCCGCCTGCTCCGCCTGCGACCGAGGCGAGCATCGTGCGCGGCCGGCGGGCCTATCAGCGAATGGGCTGCACGGTCTGCCACGGCATCGATGGGCGCGGGCGCGGCCCGGGCGCGCGCACCCTCGTGGACGATCAGGGCCGGCGCGCCTATCCGTTCGATTTCACGCGCGGCTGGATGATGAAGGGAGGCTCGTCCCCCGAGGACGTCTATCGAACCTTCCACACGGGCATCGATGGAACGCCGATGCCTTCGTATCACGACGTCATCGACGCCGCGGAGAGCTGGGATCTCGTGCACTACACACGGTCGCTCTTCGTGCAGTGAGCTGCCCGGACCGGCTCGATCCGTGGTGACGCGGCTGCGCGTCGCCGGGTCAGCCGCCGCACGCCGCGCGGATCAGGCGGCGGCGAACGCGGGGCGCTGCGGGCGGCGGCGGCGGCGGCGGAGCTGTCGCAGCGCCGTCGGCCCCGCACGAGCCGGCCGTCGGCGCGGGCCGCTTCGTCTCGCGTTCGACGGGAACCTCGGCGCCGGCCGGTGTGGCCACCACGAGCGCGCACACGATGAGCAACTGTCGAAGTGTTCCCATGGCGGCCTCCTCGTTCTCTCGAAAGGAGGGCGTGACGAACGAGGGAACGGTGTTCCGTGACGCAGTCGCCCGCGCGTGCGACGGCGCCGACTTGCGGGCTCGACGCCGGTCGATCAGGCCCGGTCTAGCGCACGATGGGAGCGCCGTTGCGGCCCATCCTGGGCTCGCTCGACGGGCTCGACGAGGGGGGCGCGACGGGTTCGCGTGGGATGCGGCGTTGCTTGGTCCGCGAGCTCGGTGCCGGGCTCGCGCCGCGTTCCGACGGCGGGCGTCCCGTCTCCCCGCATTCCGGGGGGAGGCACGGTGAGGAGGGGCTGACGGCTCCCGAGCTCGCCGGGCTCGCGGCTGCGGAGGCGGGGTCTCCGGTCCGCGCCGGAACCACCAGAGGAGGCGGCGGGACGGGCCGCGTGGGCACGGTGCGCTCCGGTCGCACGGTGGGCTCGTCTTCGGCGTCGTCGTCCCCGACGCGAACCGCTACGGCCCACGCGGCGGCGATCACCAGCGCGCCGCCGAGCAGCGCGCCGGCGACGAGCAGCGGCCACCTCCGGGCGAGGTCGTGCCGACGATCGGGGAGCGTCGGTCCATCGAGCGCGCGAACGACCGCGGTCTCGTCGAGGGGCGAGGGCGCCCTCGCGGTACGTTGCGGCGCCGCGTCGAGGCCGCCGGCGAACACGGGCTGCCACTGGCGTCTCGTCGTCTCGTCGCTGAACGCGAGCAAGGCCGTCGCGAACGATCCCACCGAGTCGAAGCGCTGCTCGGGCTCGCGCGACATCGCCTTGAGGATCACGTCCTCGAGCGCGGTCGGCAGGGCAGGGACGTAGCCGCGCGGAGGCGGGATGGGCTTCGCGTTGATCGCGGCGAGCACCTGCACGACGTTGGCGCCCTCGAACGGCCGCGCGCCCGTGAGGCACTCGTAGAGGACGACGGCGAGCGCGTACTGATCGGACTTGGCGGTCACCTGGCGCACTCCGCGCGTCTGCTCCGGAGACATGTAGTACGGCGTCCCGAGCACCTCGCCGGAGCCGGTGACGCCGGTCGATTCGCCGGCGACCTTCGAGATGCCGAAGTCGAGGAGCTTCGGGATGGGCGGTCCGACGTTCGAGCGCGCCACGAAGACGTTGTCGGGCTTCAGGTCGCGGTGCAGAACGCCTTGCGCGTGCGCCATGGCGAGGGTGCTCGCGACGGGCAGGAGCAGCTCGAGCGCGCGCGCCGGAGAGAGTGGGCCTTCGCGCTCGAGGATGTCGGCGAGGCTGTCGCCTTCGAGCAGCTCCATCACCAGGAACGGGACACCGTCGTGTACCCCGACGTCCGTGACGTCGACGACGTTGGGATGTCGCAGGCGCGCCGATGCCCGCCCTTCGCGGAGGAATCGCTCCACGCACTCACGGTCGCTCGTGAGCCCGGCGTGCAATGTCTTGAGCGCCACGCGTTTGCCGAGGCCGACGTGCAGCGCCTCGTACACGCTGCCCATGCCGCCGCCGCCGATGGGCCTGACGATCTCGTAGCTGCCGAAACGCGTCCCGCGAGCGAGAGCACCCAGAGAAGCGGGCGCGGCGGGCATGCGTTGGAAGCTATCATGCACGTCGTGCCGGCGACGGGCAGCGCGAGGACTCGACGCGGGCGTAAGCCTCCGTCCCCGTTCTTCGGGACGGTCGACGTGCGGGCGTTCGCCACCGCGGTGCTCGCGGCGCTCGCGTGTGGAGCCTGCAGCATCGACTACGACCGGTACGTCGGTGCGGGCGCGCGCGACGTCGGGCCGGGACGTGACGCGGGGAGCGATCTCG